>CAOKRZ010000013.1 GCA_948471335.1 uncultured Christensenella sp.
CCACGTTGAAAAACTCTGAAATTAAAACAATGGAACTTTGCGACAAAGTTGAAACTTCATTAAGACAAGCTTTTGTGAATGACATAAACAAAGGATTGCAAGCAACTGAAACCGAGTTCTATGAAACAGTTTCCCGAGTAAAAAAGCTTGAAGGGCAAAAATTTGATCTTATCATCCATACAGCAACTGATCCTCAGATGATGATGGAAAATCGTGACGAGCGGGGATTCTCACTAAGTTTAATCGACGACAAAAACATAATGTGTTATCATCCTTCTGACATTAAATTCGCTTTCTTAGGTGGATTAGATGCTGACGAACTTTTATATGCCAAAGTGAACGATGGCTCAACTGACTATAATGCTGAGGGAATGTTTTCATCATTTGGCGTGCCAGATTGGGTTTCTGCGGAAAACTTTAAAACAAATACAAGATCAAACGCCAATAGTAAAATGAATTACAGTGAGCTCAGCTTGAAAAGTGGCGCCAATATGCAACCATGCGCCATCGTCTGCTTTGATGGCGTTATGGAAAGAGAACTTGAATTTGCAAATAAATATAAGCTTGGCATCATTCTCATAGATACAAGCAAATATCCTGACATGGTTAAGCCAGAAATTATTCGCTCAGGTAAGGGCGCTGAGTTTGTTGAACTTAGTCAGTGTAATAAAATCGACGGAAAAGAGATATAAAAAATAAAAGAAGGGCTTAAGCCCTTTTTTTGACATTTTTTGCATATTTGAAATTTCAGCCGAATAAGATTAAAGCATGAAAACGATATTAGATTTTTTTGCAAACAATTTTGAAACCTGCATTTGGCTGGCTGTTATCTTAGTCGCGCTGATTCCAACTCTTGAAAGCAAGATTGCAATCCCGTTTGCGATGAGCACTCTTGTATGGGGAGCAAATGCGCTTCCTGCATGGCAAGCTTTCTTATTTGCTTTCATTGGATCAATGCTTCCAGCATATTTTGCGCTTCTTATAGGCAGAGTGTTTAGAAAGCACACCACAGGCTTCGTATCTGAAAAGATCAAAAAGCGCTATCACAGCAAGGCGATGAAGCTTGAGGGCAGTTCTTCAAGTTTCAAAAAGTATGCCATTCTTTGCAGCTTTGTCGCTCTTCCAATTCCGCTTACTGGCGTTTGGACTGGAAGCTTAATCGCGGGCATGAGCAGCCTTAAAAAGGGGTGGTCAATGCTTGCAATCACAATCGGTGCAATCATTTCAAGCGGACTTATAACTCTTCTTTGCACAGTTTTTGAAAGCTCAATAACATATATCTTGCTTGCATCACTTATTGTCATCATTGCTTTCCTTGCTCTTGACATTTTTATAAACATCATTCGCTCATCTTTGAAAAATAAGTCAGAAAACAAATCAGACAAAACCAAAAAGGGTATAAAAAGATTTAAATTAACAAGAAAACAAAAAGACCTCGCTTAGAGGTCTTTTTTTGTGCGTTATGCACTTTTTATTTTAAAATTTTCAATGCCAAATCTATCTCCAATATTTAATGATAATTGTGCGTTTAATATAATATCTTACTGGAAGAATCATAACAATTGCGATCAAAGGCAAAATGAGTGTTGCTGAGAAATCAGCAAAGTTTGAAGTGTTAAGCCCGAATGCAAAGTTAAGTCCGACAGCTGCGCCTAAGCCCAAAATCGTTAAGCCCCAAAGGTATAACTGATTCATCATCGCTTTTGGCTCCCAGCTTGTATGCCTCAAAACATTGTATCCTTGACAGAGGACGTCAATAAGCACAACAGCAGGAAGGGCAATAAACAAGAAGTTTGTTTGTGGATTTAAAAGATTGTATGCATTCAAAATCGCAAATGCGACACCAGAGAGCAGGGCAAAGAGTGCAAAAACAATGGCGCTTGAAATGAGATAAAGCTTATTTGTGTTATGTTGAGTTTTGTTCTTATTCACTATGTATGGCTTAAAGTTGATGTTTTGTTTATGATAATAGTTTTTAAGATCGTTAAAGTCATATAGAACGCTTTCTTCAACAGCTTCTTCAATCTCATCAGCATCACTCTTGCTTCTTGCATAAATGCGTGAGATGATTTCCTTGTGAGATGGGTCAATTGAAACATCACGCTTAGGAGGGGGAAGTTTATCGCGATTTGGCGATTCAATCTTAAGTCTTGGAGGCTCAATCTTGCGCGCTTTCAAAACATCTCTCTCGTTCATACGTGAAGTTATGAAAACTCCGTCGTCATTTTCTTCAACAACAGGCTCTTCTTTCTTTGCCACTGTTTGGAAGAAGTTTCTAGGTTGAGGTTGAGGAGTGTATTTATTTTTGTTTTCAAGAAGAGAATGTTTGAATTCTTCAACTTTTTGCTTTGTGCGCTCTTCAGAGTCTCTCAAAGGCGCTTCAACTGAAATTGCAATTTGATCCTCAGCAAAGCTTCTGCGTCTGCGATAACGATTGATATCTTTCGAAATGTCATATATGCGCTGATTGTATTCTGAAGCGTTTTCATTGGTTAAGAAAACTGCGTCGTTCTTTTCTTCAACCTTTTCTTCTTTAACTTCAGGCTCTAACTTAACTTCTTGAGCTGCAGGTTCTTGAAAAGGAGTTTCTTCCGCAGGTTGAATCGCTTCTTCAACTTTAAGGTCTTCAATTTCTTCTTCTGTTATTGGCTCAATTGGTTTTTCTTCAGCCTTAGGCTCATTAAGAGAAGAAAAATCAAAGAAGTCTGTATCATCCTGTTCTGAAGAGTATTCTTCTTCCTCAACTTGTTCGTCGATTGAAATTTGAGTAGGGCGTGATGCAGGGGCAGAAGGCTCAATAGGCTCAAAATCGCCACGAAAATCTTTGAAAACATCAATGTGATTGCGTTCAAACTCTTCTTTAAGTTCCTGATAAGTTTGGCGGCCTTTCTCAGTGATGCTGTAGTATCTTCTGTTTGGCCCAAGATCGCTTGAACGCATATAAGAAGAAACCTGACCTTGCTTTTCCATCCTTGTCAAGTTTGAATAAACACTTGGTTTCTTTAAATCTACATTCCCACTTGTTCTAGCTTTTATTTCAGAAATTATATCAAGCCCATAAAAATCACGCTCGAGCAAGCAGTTGAGAATGAGAAATGAAAGTTGTCCTTTTGCATATAATTCCATATTTTTCCTCGTATATTTTGATTATAAATCAACATGATGTATTATGTCAAACAAAATAGCGCTTATTTTCAACAAAATAACACACTAGTATGCAAGACATAATAGTTTAAAAAGTTGCGAAAATACTCAGAAAGTGCTATAATGAGGGTATGAGTAACATTATAAGAACAAACAGAAAAAGCATCTCGCTTAGCATTGACAGAGAGGGGCAGCTTATTATAAAAGCGCCACTAAGAACAAAAGATGAAATCATTGCAAAATTTTGCCAAGAAAAAGAAAATTGGATTGCAAGACAAAGGGCAAGGCAAGCAAAAATTCGCGACTTTAAAGATACTTTTGATTTTGACAATTATGTTTACATACTTGGAGAACAAACCAATCCAGCACAATTTGATTTATCATTTGCTTCTGCTTCAAAAACAGCAGCCGATTTTGAGGGGATATACTCGCAAATGGCAGAGCAACTTCTTGTGCCAATGGCAAAAAATCTTGCAAAGCAGCTTAATTTACAGCTTTCAAGCGTCAAGCTTACAAGATCTCACAGATTTTGGGGGAGTCTTGACCGCCATAAAAATATGAAACTTAACTATCAACTTATCGTTCTTCCTAAAGAACTTGTGCAGTACGTGATTATTCATGAGCTTTGCCATGGGGTAGAGCTTAATCATTCGCCTAAGTTTTGGGCAGAAGTAAAAAAATATTGTCCTCAATATAAAAAGAGGAAAAGAGAACTTGAACTATATTCATTCTTACTTGACGAAAAATAAGGGGAGACTCTTATTTTTTTTTAATTACTTTATTTCTTCAGCTGTTTTTTTAATAAGTTTTTCATGAATTTTTATATTGAAGGGCACATTTTTTCGTTTTGCAAGCATCTGCTATCTATGCGTAAAAGACAGCTTTTACGCATAGATAATCGCATAATAGCGCTTAAATACGCGCTAGTTTATTATATTTTTATAACAATTAAAAACGCGCATTTTATATTTTATTAATGCGCGTTTTAGTTTTTAAAGATTTGCTTAGCTTTTCAATTCATTAAGTTTATTTAAAAGCTTTGAATGTCCAAAAGCGCAGTTGCCGCAAACTTTGTCATTAAACAATGGCTGATTCGACGCAATTGACTTGAAGTTTTTGATAGACTTTATTGTAAAGAAATTCACAATCTTGACAAAAGTCTTATATGCGTCACTATCATCAAAAAGCTCATCTGGAACATTCCACAACAAACTCTCAACAAAAATTTGATTTGGGATCATATTGTTTGTTTCAAAATATAAGACGTTATAAACTTTAATAAGGTCTATATAAACATTTCCAACTTTTTCAATTTTTTCATTTAAAGCATTGATTCTTTTTGAAAAGTCTAAATCAAGATAACCTTCTTTGCGGCCACGGAAATACTTAAATTTCTCCCCGTCAAAAATTGTTATATAGATGATTATTTGTGTGTTTGAGCCAAAATCTTCCTTCCCAACTATGCGAAGCCTGTTGCCTTCCATATAAATAAGTGAAGTTTTTGTAAGATATTTTGAAAATGTCTGCTGTAAGTCAGCTGCAAGATCAAATATATTATATTTTGAAGGATCGAAACTGATTTGCTTTTTATCAAGTTTTTCACTGGCTTTTTTCAGCCTCTTTTGAGCTCTCTTTGTTGAACCTCTTGCATACCAAGCATAGATAATTCTGTCTTTTAAGTCTTTCCAAAACTTGGCTGATTTACGCGTGTTCAAATCAATCTGAACGTTGTCAACACCAAGGAAATAAACAAAGTTTGAGTTGTCAGTCATAGCTCCATTTAAAAGTTCATTGGCTGGCTGCAAAACAACATTTTTTGTATTTACATATGAAATCATCTTTGACAGATCATTTATTGATTCTCTGACAAGCTGTTCAACTTTGCCATCAACAGAATCAACGAAATCCGTGTTATCATTTCGCACTATACCATCTATAAGTTGTTTTGAAAGCGTGTTTTTCATCCTTACTCCTTCTATTTAGTTTTTGGATAGATTTTCGTCATTCCGCCCATGTAAGGCTGTAAAGCTTTTGGCACATTGACTGAGCCGTCTTCATTTAAATTATTTTCCAAAAATGCAATAAGCATTCGTGGAGGCGCAACAACAGTGTTGTTTAAAGTATGCGCAAAATATGAGCCTTTTTCACCTTTAATTTTAATTCCAAGACGTCTTGCTTGTGCGTCTGAGAGGTTTGAGCAAGAGCCAAGCTCGCCAAAATACTTCTTTTGACGTGGGCTCCAGGCGTTCAAATCACATGATTTCACTTTAAGATCTGCAAGGTCTCCGCTGCAGCATTCCATAACTTCATGAGGAATGTCTAAACTAGCAAAAAATTCAGATGAAATCTGCCACATTTTGTTATACCAATCCATAGATTCTTCAGGCTTGCAGATAACAATCATTTCTTGTTTCTCAAATTGATGAACGCGATAAATTCCACGTTCTTCAAGTCCATGAGCGCCAACTTCCTTTCTAAAGCATGGTGAATATGAAGTCAAAAGAAGTGGCAGATCGCTTTCTTTAACTTGAGTATCTTTAAAGCGACCAATCATTGAATGCTCACTTGTTCCAATAAGATAAAGGTCTTCTCCTTCAATCTTATACATCATATTTTCCATTTCATCAAAACTCATAACACCATTTACAACATCGCTTCTGATCATAAATGGCGGAATGCAATATGTGAAACCTTTGTTTATCATAAAATCACGTGCATAAGAAAGGATTGCAGAATGAAGTCTTGCAATATTTCCAGTAAGATAATAAAACCCATTGCCGCTTGTTCTTCTTGCACTGTCAAGATCAAGCCCATTCAGGCTTTCAAGAATATCAGCATGGTAAGGAATTTCATAATTTGGCACATTAGCTTTGCCAACAGTGAGTCTTTGCACATTTTCGCTGTCATCTTTGCCGATTGGAACATCATCTGCGAGAATGTTTGGAATTGTCATCATGATTTTTTTGAGTTTTAAAGAGATTTCTCCTTCTTCTTTCTCAATTTCAACAATTCTCTCATTGTTTTTCTTAACTTGATTTTTGATTTCTTCAGCTTCAGCAAGCTTTTTCTCGCGCATAAATTGACCAATCTTGGCTGACAAAGTGTTTCTTGATGCTCTGAGATCATCGCCTTCTTTTTTAAGCGCGCGGATTTTGTTATCAAGAACTAATACTTCATCTACAAGTGGCAATTTATGATCTTGAAACTTTTTTTTGATGTTTTCTTTAACAAGTTCTTTGTTTGTTCTTATAAGATTAATATCTATCATATGTTTCTCCTATTGCTTTTAAATATTATACAAATTTGGCATTTTATAGTCAACAAATCCGTAGACAAGTCAAAAAATCTCAAAATGAAATTGATATTATTGTATTATGTCTGCAAGACAAGCTACAATATGTTGTATTTCGTATAAATTTTACGAATAGATTGAAATTCATTTTGCTTTTAGGCTTAAATTTTATATAATTTAACTAATGGCAAATCCAACATTTTATGAAAAGCGTGACATGCAAAACAGAATCAAAACTGGCAAATACATTGAAGCATTGCCTGAGTTTTGTTATGATTTTTTTGTAGGAATCGAAAACAACTCCTCTTCTCTCACGCGATACAACTATGCCATGGATATCTCCGTCTTTTTTGATTATCTTGGCAAATATGTTTTTAAGAAAGATAAAAAAGACATCACCCTTGATGATCTTGAAGACCTTAGAACAAGGAACTTAGAGCAATATCTGTCATATCTTTCTTTTTATGAAATTGACGGCAAAATAAGCAAGAATGGAGAACGCGGCAAAGCAAGAAAACTCGCCTCAATTCGATCTTTATTTAAATATCTTTTCAATCACGACATGCTCTCTTCCAACATCGCAAGCAAAATAGAGACTCCAAAGTTGCATCAAAAAGAAATTATAAGGCTTGATCAAGAAGAAGTTGGCAAGCTTTTAAACGCCGTTGAAAGCCCTTCAACCTTCACTCAAAGACAGGCAAGCTATAATAAAAACACCTTTGAGCGCGACAACGCAATCATCACCCTGTTTTTAGGCACAGGTATTCGTATTTCAGAGCTTGTCGGACTTAATATAACAAGCTTCGACTTTTCGCAAAACGCCTTCGTTGTTACAAGAAAAGGTGGAAATCAAAGCACATTATATTTTTCAAACGAAGTCGCAATGGCTCTTAAAACTTGGCTTGAGAAACGCGCCACACTCCCACTAGATAAAAATGAACAAGCGATGTTTATTTCACTCCAAAACAAACGAATATCCGTTCGCGCCGTTGAAAATCTTGTCAAGAAGTTTGCAAAAGAAGCTTCCCCTTTAAAGAAAATTTCTCCACACAAGCTTCGAAGCACTTTTGGCACAAATCTGTATCGCGAAACAAAAGATATCTATATTGTCGCAGATGTTCTCGGCCACAAAGACGTCAACACAACCAAGCGCCACTACGCCGCAATCAGCGAAGACATGAGAAAAAGCGTTGCCGACAAAATTAATTTGCGAAACAATTAAAAAAAACATGAATAATATTTTTATATCTGCACACATTAATAGCGTGAAGGAAATATGCTTCACATGAAGGAAGAAGTCAATCTGTAATTAAAGATCGACTTCTTTTTTTGTGTCTTAGGCACTTCTTACAACATGCAATAAAAAACATTGCAATTTTGAAATCGGCAAAAAAAAATTTGCAACCTATTGACTTTTGAAAATGAATATCCTATACTGATTCTAGTTAAGGAGAAAACTATGACAACAATATGCGTTAACAACTTTGTTATGATGATGCCTATGTTAATTTGATATTTAACATAGTGTTTTGTTGCGCAAATTTATATATTTATTTAGTAGGAGCACCAAAATACGGTGCTCTATTTTTTGTTTATAAGGAGATATCATGATTTTACAATATAACAATAACAGGCTAATGTGCCTATGTAAGTTTTCAAAAATTACAATAAATAAAAAAGGAGAAATAAAAAAATGAACAAGATTTTAATTGGCCTTTCTTAGCCATATTCAAACAATGAATTACATATAGGACATCTCGGCTCTTCCCTGCCTGCAGATATCTTGGCAAGATATTATAGACTAAAAGGGAAAGAAGTATGCTTCGTCAGCGGAAGCGATTGCTATGGAACACCCATATCAATTCAAGCTCAAATTGAAGGCAAATCTCCTCATGAAATTGCAGAAACATATCATGAAAAGTTTGTATCAATCCTTAGAGATCTGAATTTCTCATTTGATAATTATAGCCATACTATTAAAGATTCTCATTTGGAGTTTGCAAGAAAATTTCACGAAGATTTATACAACACTGATTTCGTTTGCAGAAAAGAGAAAAAGCGTTTGTATTGCAACAGCTGCAAAAGATTTCTTCCAGATAGATATGTAGTTGGACTATGCCCAAATTGCGGACATCAAACAAAGGGAGACTCTTGCGATAAATGCGGAAAAGTTTTAGAGCCAGAAGAACTAGTTAATCCAAAATGCAATATTTGCGGAGACTCGCCCGTCTTTAAAGATAACTTTCAGTTTTACATAAGACTTTCAAAATTAGAAAAATCATTAAAAGATTTTTTTGACAAAAGAAAAGACAAGTGGTCAATAAATGCAATCAATTTGACAAATCGATACTTTGAAGAAGGACTTATAGACAGAGCTATATCAAGAGATTTAGACTGGGGAATCCCTGTCCCAGTCGACGGATTGAAAAATAAAGTTATTTACAACTGGGGAGAAAATGTTTTAGGCTATCTTTCAGCCTGCAAAGAATGGTGCGAAAAGAACGGAAAAGATTTCCGTGATTGGAGCAATGGAAACGGCTGCGAGCATATTTTCGTGCATGCGAAAGATAACATTCAATTTCATTCGATCATTTATCCTGCCCTTTTGATCGCAAACCCAAGCAAATATCATCTACCTGATAAAATTTTTGCTTTTGAATATGTAACAAATGAAGGTCAAAAGATTTCAAAAAGCAAAGGAACTTGTTTGACAGCGAGACAATTGTTATCAGAATACAATGTAGACTTTTTGAGATATTATTTCGCCAAAAATATTTCTGATAGAAAAGATTTGGACTTTAATCGAAAAGAATTTATAGATAGTATAAATGGCGAATTGATTAACAATTGGGGAAACTTTGTTAATCGCTCATTGGCTTTTGTGAAAAACAAATTTAATGGAAAAATTTCAAAGAGTGAAAAAAATGAAGAAGTCAGAAACAAAATTGCCCAGACTTTCAAAAAGACATGCAGCTTTATTGAAAGCGGAAAAGTTTCAAGCGCGACAAAGGAGATCTTTGAACTGGTCAACTTTGCAAACAAATATTTCAATCAAACAGAGCCTTGGAAAATCATAAATGAAAACAAAGAAAAGTGTGAAAAGTTATGTTATGACTATTTGACTTTAATTTTAAACTTAGCAGTTCTTTTAAATCCAATCATTCCAACGGGAAGCGGCAAAGTTTTAAAGTGGCTGTCTGTTAATAATTTCAACTATCAATTTACTGAACTTGAGGAAGCAGAAATCTCTGAATTTTATCCACTATACGCACGCATTTAAAATTTGGATTAATAAAAAAGATGGATATTCCACCACCTTTACACGCTTTCTTCAAGCATCCAATCACTGTAAACACCATAGCCTTTCGTCGCATCTGACAAGAACACATGTGTCACCGCGCCAATAATTTTTCCATCTTGCAGTATTGGCGACCCACTCATGCCTTGCACTATGCCGCCAGTAAGCTCAATAAGACGCTTATCTTTAACCCTGAACACCATGCTTTTATCAGCTTGTTTTGCCTGATAAGATGCTTTTATAATTTCAATTTCATACTCTTCCCTTATTCCGCTTACGCTTGAAACAATTGTCGCTTTGCCTGGATGAACAGCAAGTCGTCCTCCAACCTTTGCTGTTAAATTGCCGTCTATAAGCCCTTCCGTTTCATCTAAAACGCCACTTATTCCAAACTTGCAATTTTTGCCAACACTGCCCTTAGCATCGCTTTGAATGAAAAGACCTTTAAGCTCTCCAGGCGCATTTTTCTTCCCCTTATTTATCCCAAGAAGAGAACAAGAATAAAGTTTCCCGCCATTTATTGGAACGATGTTTTCGCCATGACCATCTGTGATTGCATGGCCAAGCGCGCAATAGTGAAGATTGTCTTTATTGACAAAGGTCAGCGTTCCAATCCCTGACATATCATCTCTTGCCCAAAGCCCAAGTTTATATTGCCCTTTTTCATCTTTTAGGAGTTTAACATTTGCAGTTTTAAGATGGTTATTTCTTAAGTAGTCTATTTTAACAACCCCATTTTCACTTTCTTCGAGAAGTTTTTCCACTTCGTCAATGTCAGCGATCTCTTGATCGTTAATCTTCATCAAAATATCGCCCGCTTTAAAGTAATCACTTTTAACCATTTCTATCTTTCCTCCTTCCGCTTCGTAGGAAGTATCACTTATGACGATTGCACCTTCAGAGCGGACAGAAATGCCGATTGGCACTCCGCCAATGTAAACATCTTCTTCTGGAATCAAAGCCACCTTAACTTTTCTGATTGGAATGAAGCCAAAAAGTTTAAAAACAATTGCCCCAGACTTATCTTTTTCGCTGCCAACACTTGTTTCGTCTTTTTCGAGGCTTGTCCTTATAAAGCCACCAAAAGAGCTTCTTTCATTCACCTTATCAACATCGCTATAGCTTGCCATAAAGCCTTCTGGCAAAGAAAAGATTTGCCCAAGGTCTACATTCGAAATTATAGTTAAACTAAAAATCAATAGACTTAATATCACCAACAGAGCCCTGTCGCGTTTTTTCATATCCTCCTCCATAAGATAGCCAAAAAAAGACTAACTCCCTTCAAAGAGTTAGTCTACTCGCTTTAAGTTAAATTATTCCTTGCCAGCTTTAAGCCTCATCTCTTTAGCGTGAGAGAGTGCAACCTCGGAAACGTCATCTCCGCCTATCATTCTGGCAATTTGATAAATTGTTTCTGCGCTGTCAAGGTTTTTTATCGTGGTGAAGGTGCTTTTCTCATCTTCCTTCTTTGAAACGAAGATAAACGAATCTCCATAAACAGCAACTTGAGGCAAGTGAGTTATGCAAATCACTTGTGCAAAACTTGTGAGCGCATTGATCTTTGAGCCAACGATGTTGCCAGTCTCTCCGCTTATTCCCGAATCGATCTCATCAAAAATAAGCGTTCTCGCACTGCCAATTTCAGTGAAGATGTTTTTAAGAGCAAGCATAAATCTGCTCATTTCACCGCCAGAAGCTGTTTTTGAAAGTGATTTGATTTCCTGACCTTTATTTGCCGAGAAAACAAATTCAACCTCATCCATTCCATTTGAAGAAATTTCTTTACTTTCGAAATTCACTTTGAAAACAGTTGACTTCATGCCAAGCTCAGAAAGCTCTTTAACAATCTTTTTCTCAACATTCAAAGCCACACTTTTTCGCTTAGAAGAAAGCTCTTGTGCCTTCTTTTCAAGCCTCGCCAAAACATCTTGGCTTTCTTTCTCAAACTTTGTTATAAGCCCGTCTGCGTCACACAACTGATCGTATCGAGTTTTTGCTTCATCATAAAACTCAAGGCATTTCTCAACTGAACCACCATATTTTTTCGTGAGCAGTTTTATAAGGTCATATCTTCGATCGAGCCTATCAAATTCTCGCTCATCAAACGAAAGCGAATTTGCGATATCTCTCAAGCTTTCTGCAACGTCATCAATTTCATAGCGCGAACTTGAAAGCCTCTCTTTGCACTCTTCAATATTTGAAAAAGAACTGAGAGCGCCAAGCACAGATTCGCTTTCTTGAAGCTGACTTAATGCCGAAGAAGAACTTTCTTTCAAAAGTGCCAAAACGGAATTGACTCCTTCAAAGATTTTTTCAGCACTTGAAATGAAATGCAGCCTTTCTTTAATCTCTTCGTCTTCGCCAAGCTGAAGCTGCGCTTTTTCGATTTCATCAATTTGATATTCAAGCAAAGATTTTGTTCTTTCCCTTTCAAAACTGTCTCCACCAAGCTCGGCAAGCTTTTTCTTATATTCTGAAAGCTCAGCATAAAGAGATGCAACTTCGTTTTTCAAAGATGAGATTTCTTCGCCACCAAATTTATCAAGCATCTGAAGATGATTTTTGCTTTTTAGAAGAACAACACTCTCATGCTGAGAATAGCTGTCCACAAGCATCTCTCCAAGCTTTTTGATAAGAGCCAAAGTCATCGGCATACCATTAAGTCTGACCGTGCTTTTACCTTCCACATTCAATGTACGCGAAATCAAAATTTCTTCATGCTCTTCCACTCCAAGCTCATCGAGAAATTCACTTACCAGTTCACTTGAGTTTGAAAAGATCACGTCAACACGCATTTCCTTTTCACCACTTCTTATAAGGCTCTTGTCAGGCTTTGCGCCCAAAACAAAATTTAGCGAGTCAAAAATAATACTTTTACCCGCGCCAGTTTCCCCAATTAAAACATTAAAGCCCTTAGAAAAATCAATAGAAAGTTCTTTTATAAGGGCAACATTTTTTATCGATAAAGTTTTAAGCATTTTTCTTCCACCTATTTCAAAAGATCAGAAAGTGTCAAAACACTTGAAGATGCAACAGTTGTTGAAGGGAAAATAAGCATCACAGTGTCATCGCCGCAAACTGCGCCCATAAGGTCAGTGAGATTAAGTTTGTCAACAAAACTACAAACGCCGCTTCCCATACCTTTAACAGTTTTAAGCACAACAAGATTGAGGGCAGACTTAACAGAAATGACTGCTTCTTTGAAAATGATTATGTATTTATTTGAGATAGCCTGTTCTTCAGATCCAACGAAAGTATACTTATATTTGCCTGTGCTTGACAAGATTTTTGTCAGACCAAGCTCTTTGATATCTCTTGAAATTGTTGCTTGAGTGATCTCAAAATCAGCGTTTTTAAGCTCTCTTGCAAGCTCATCTTGAGTTTCAATCTCTTTTGTAGAGATGATTTCCAAAATTTTCGACTGTCTAGCACTTCTTGCCATTTCTTCTCTCCTTAACGGCTATTCTCCTTTAAAATAAAGGGATGTAGCGATTTTGTATATTTATAAATTTATGTTTATTCACGCCGTTTTGATTATTATACAACATTTTTTATATTTATGCAAGCACTTTTTGCATATTTATTCATCAATTTTTTGTATAAATGCAAAAACTTGAATTTTTACAAATTTCATTTTTATAATTATAACCCTTTATGCATAACGGTACCAACTTGAACTTTTCAGCAAATAAAAAAGGCACAGCCCGCTGTATCCTAATTCAAAAAAAAGCGCAAAGTCTGCGCCTTTAGATTTATTTGATATAATTTACTTTATAATGATAAGCTTCTCACCTTTCAAAGCTTCTTCAACAAGAGCATCGATATCAAGATGAGCCTCTTCTTTTTCAGCCTTTTCAATCGTTGGTTTTATAACAGGATTTTTTGGAAGGAACACCGTGCAACAATCTTCATAAGGAAGAATTGAAGTTTCGTAGGTATCAATCGCCCTCGCCACATCCATAATCTCTTCTTTGTCCATTGCAATGCATGGGCGAAAAACTGGAAGAACATCCACAATACTGCCTGTCACTGTCATACTTTGCATAGTTTGACTCGCCACTTGCCCAAGGCTTTCCCCTGTGACAATTGCGCCAAGTTCGTTTTTCTGACAGAGCTTTTCAGCAATCCGCATCATAATTCGTCTCATGATCGTGATCATATATTCAGGTTTGCAGTGAACATGAATTGCTTCTTGAATTTTTGTGAAAGAAATCACATGAAGCTTTATTTGCCCCACATATCCAGAAAGAATCTTCGCAAGCGATATCACCTTCTCTTTTGCCCTTTCTGATGTGTAAGGATAACTATGAAAATGAACCGCTTCAAGCGCAAGCCCACGTTTGCCCATAAGATAGCCAGCAACCGGGCTGTCAATTCCACCCGAAAGCAGAAGAAGCCCTTTTCCAGCACTTTTAAGCGGCAAGCCGCCCTGACATTTTATAGAAAAAGTGTAAATATACGCCCTGCCATTTACTCTTATATCAACATTAACTTCAACTTCAGGATTATACAGATCAACTTTTGAAGAAGGATATTTTTTAAGAAGCTCTCCGCCAAGCCGAGCGGCAAAGTCCATAGAGCTTACCGGAAACGATTTATCAGCACGTTTTACAATCACTTTGAAGCTTTTGCCTTCAACAGAAGTTTTCAAAACCTCTCCTGTTATCGCTTCAGCGTTTGATTCAACCTCTTCAGCTTTTGAAAAACTGTGAAGCCCAAAAACTCTTTTGAGCTTCGCCACAATCTCTTTCTCGCGTTCATCCTTATAATTTGAGATTATATAACGTCCAAAAGTCTTTGAAAACTTAAAATCCTCGCCAGCAAGCATCTCTTTTATATTGTTTATAAGCCCCATTTCAAAGACATTTCTATTGTTGCCCTTAAGATAAAGCTCTCCAAATCTCAACAACAAAACTTTCATTTCACTTTCTCCCAAACTTCCTTGTATTTTTCTGCAATAATTTCTGCAGCCATCGCAACCTCTTCTTCGCTTAAATAAGCATTGAAGGAAATCCTTAAAGATGATTTTATCTTATCTTTGTCAAATCCAAGACTTTCCAAAATTCTATTCCCAGCTTTTTTAGACGAACATGCACTTCCCATGCCAACCACAACATCTTTTTCAAGCGCGCGCATAAGAGTTTCGCCATTCACACCACTAAAACTCAGCGAAATAATGTAAGGACTTTCAGTTTCAATATAGCTTACGCCCTGAACGCCAGAAAATTTCGATTTAAAAAGTGCGTTAAGCTTTTTTACATGCTCAAAATTTTTCTTAACATCAATCTTTTCAAAAGCGCAGCACATAGCCATAATTCCGCCCACGTTTTCAGTGCCAGAGCGAAGCCCGTATTCTTGACCGCCACCAAAAACTATGCTTTTAAGAGACTGTTTGTTTTTGACATACAAAGCGCCAACGCCTTTAGGGCCATGAAACTTGTGAGCTGAAATTGTATAGAGATCAGCGCCCAGATCGTCTAAGCCAAACTCAATCTTGCAAAAAGCTTGCACGCCATCGACATGCAAAAGTGCTTTCGGACAGATTTTATCGCGAATTTTTGAAATTCTTTTGATATCATTCACCGCACCAGTTTCATTACTGACATGAATGACAGAAATAAGCCTCGTTTTTGAATTTAAAGCTTTTTCAAGAGCTTCATAATCTATTTGCCCATTCTTTTGCAACGGCACAAACTTGATAATATTGTCATTTTCAAGCTCTTTTGCCAGGTTAAACACACTTGGATGCTCGCCAAGCGAAACAACATGTTCCCAGCCTTTTCTTAAACTTCCACGAAGAGCAAGGTTATTGCTTTCCGTTGCGCCTCCTGTAAAAATTATATCTCCCTTCTTTGCGCCAAGCTTTGCAAGAAGTTTTTCTCTCGCACTATTAAGTGCTTTTGAAATGTCGACGCCATAAATATAGTTTGTTGAAGGATTGAAAAAGTCTGCGCAAGCATATTTTTCATATTCGCTTACGCATTCTTTAAACATCTTTGTTGTCGCTGCATTGTCAAGATAGATCATTCGTCCTCACACCACATATAGTATTATGCAAAAGAGATAACTCTCAATATATTGTTTTTATCTTAAAGTTGCTCCAAACCTGAAAGTAAGAGATTTGAGAACTTTGTTGATACATTTTGAAACTTCTTCATCAGTCAAAGTTTTCGTTTCATCAGAAAGTTTTATGTTAAACGCCATGCTTTTCTTATCTTTTCCAAGGGTTTCACTTCTGTAAATATCGAAAAGCTTTACCCCGAACAAAAGTTTTCCACAAGCAGACTTGATTGCATCAAGAAGCTCACCTGTTGTTATCTTCTCATCAACAACAACCGCAAGGTCTCTTTCCACAACTGGATACTTTGGCACAGGTTTTACAACATATCTCTTTTCTTTAACCTCTGAAAGAATGCCAGTGTTAAGTTCTCCATAAACTGTTTTTGCAGAAATATCAAAGTTCTTCGCCACAGTTGGATGAACTTGACCAAAATGCCCAACAACCACATCTTCACAAATAATATCAGCAGAAATTCCAGGATGCAAATAGCTTTGAGTTGATGACACAAGTTTAAATTCAGCACCTGCAAGCAACATTAAGTTTTCAACAACACCCTTCAAATGGAAGAAATCAAAGCCAGCTTCACAAACCGCAAAAGAAATGAAGTTGTCCTCTTTTGGAAGCTCTGTCACAGGCACAGCTTTTGGAACATAAGTCCTTCCGCATTCGAATATTCGGGCTTCTTTATTTCCAACGCTTGCGTTATATGAAAGACAATTGAAAATCGAATATGCCATCGCTGTTCTAAGGCAAGAGATCTCTTCGCTTATAGGATTTAAAATCTTAACCATCTTTGTGCGCTCATCGTTTATAAGCAACTTATCACAAATATTTGAAGGACAAAGTGAATAATTCACAGTTTCATAGAAGCCATAGTCAACAAGCGCATTTCTCATCTTGCGCTCAAGCGCCATGCGAGGATGATTTTGTCCTTCGCTGACAGAAGCACCTTCAAACAAAGCTCTTTCAATCTTGTCATACGCATCATAACCATAGATTCTTATAACCTCTTCAGCAAGATCGTTGTTGTTTGATATATCTTCTCTGTATGGTGGCACTATGCATTCAATTCTATCACCCACAATCTTTGTTTCAATTCCAAGATTGTTTAAGATGTTTTTGATAATATCAGGCTTGATTTCAATGCCAAGAATTTTGTTGATTGCTGAAACTGATCCAGTGACTTGTCTTGACTCGTTCTTCTCGCTTGCAATATCAATAATTCACCTTGCAAACTTGCAGCAGTTAAGTTTTGAAACAAGATGAAGCGCGCGCATAAGACCAAGTTCAGCATT
>CAOKRZ010000014.1 GCA_948471335.1 uncultured Christensenella sp.
CAAGAAGGTAGCTTTTTACTGTTCTAGTAAATCCGCACTCAAGATTTTTGCATTCGTATTCTTTGCGATAACTGTTATAAAACATATTAGCTGAGAGGTGACAACATGGACAAGAGATACGGTCTGGAATTTTATATACCTTTTCGGTGACCTCTATAATTCCGTCAAATCCGTCTCCAATGCGCTCTTCCCATTGACATTTAACTGTGGCCATATTTCCCTCCTGTTATAAAATAATCAAATCTTTTCTAGGTGACCCTTTCTTGACCCGAGCCTCTGCGATTTTCATTTCTCTTTCAACGGCTTCCAACTTGCCAAGAATGTATTCTTTTGCTGTTATGTAACCTTTGCAATCATTATCTTTCCACATATAAGCTTTATGATAATTGTCAAAAGGCATAAGCCAGCCGCAAAGCGAACAACAGATATTGTCTGGAATCATATATGCCTCATCAGTCACCTTTGTAAGTCCGTCTCCAAGTCTCTCTTCCCATTGACATTTAACTATAGCCATAATTTCCTCCTATTTATATGTATATTGTAACACAGAAGTCGCGGCTTGTCAATAGGGCAATTTGGATTTTTACAATAATAAGATAAACTTAATACAACCTTGTCACAGCGGAGTGTTCTGCGTGTGCGTGATTGTTTTTATTTTTCATAACAGCTGTGCTGATTCCTATGCTGATCACAAGCGCAGCAATGGCAATAAGCATAAACATAATAATTTTGTCACCGCGACGCATAAATTCTCCTTTTATTATCAGCTTGATTATATCACCTGCATGTGGGAATGTCAACATATGGGAAGTTGATTGGACTATCTCGTCAAAAATCTCTGGAAAATCTTTATATTCCTTTTTTGTCGATCAAAATCTGATGACTCTCCATGTCCGCTGTGGCAAGTGGAAAAAATGAGCTTCTCAAGCTTTTCAAGGCTTGAAAGCATTTCTTCTTTGCTTGAGCCGATAAGGTCAGTTCTGCCAATCCCATTGTCAAAAAGGGTATCGCCGGCAAAAAGCTGGCTATTGATCAAAAAACAAACGCATGACTCACAGTGACCAGGGGTGTAAAAATATTCAATTTCTATGTCGCCGAGTTTGAGTTTTCCGTCACCATTTAAGAAAAGGAAGTTTTCAAATGTATCAATTTTAAAGCTCTCGCCATAGTTTTTTGCTGGGTCTTCAAGCTCAGCTTTCGCTTCTTCATGCGCATAAATTTTGCAAGAAAACTCTTTGGCATACTCAATCGCATATGTTGCATGATCAAAATGTCCGTGAGTGAGGAAAACGCCAAGCACGTTATTTTTGCCAACAGCTTTTTTCACTTCGCCAAGTTTTGCGCCGCTGTCAATAATAATGCAATTGTTGCCAGTTTTGACAACAAAGACATTCGCTTCAAGATGTTCACCTAAAATTCTTTTAATTTCCATACAATAATTATACAACTTTGAAAGCTAAAAGCAAAGCAAAGAATAAACTTTTCAATCAGTGATACTTAAAAAATATAGCCTTTGATTTTGGCTATATTTTCAATTTTATTTGCTTTATTTTATTCCCAGCTTAGACCTGCAATTTGGGCATTTTGTTTCATTTGCAGATATTTCCGCGCCACAATATTCACAATAGGTTTTGCTATCTTTTATTGGCTCAAGTATAGGGTCGGTTACGTCGTAGTCGGAATCTATTTCTGTTTGTCTTGAAAGAGGAGTGTTTGTCCTTTCTTGAACTTTAACTTTGTTTGTCAAAGCGATAACAACTGACAGCAAGATTATTCCACCAACTAGGCATCCGCAAACGATCATTGCAATCCGCTCAGCATTCCTCTGTGTTGTGAATGTCACATATTCGCCATCTTTTTCAATTGGCATATCAGCGTAGTCGAGGGGAATACTGTCTGTTTGAGAGTCCATAGGTCTTCCGTCAACAGCAAGTTCAATTTTGTCTCCGCGCTTGAAATTGTTGGCTTCCTCAGCAGTGTAAACGCTGAAAGTGTAGCCGTTTACTGTAAATCCGCTGTCATCAACAAAGAAATAGGTGACATACCACTTCTTCGCAATGTCATTGTAAAACTTTGTGATTACTGTTCCTTCAACTATAAGCTCTTCAGGGTTCTCTTTTGCATCTAAAATCATGTTTTGATAATAAAAATAGTCGGCCTTTATTTGGTTTATGTTTCGATTCGCTTCGCTTTGCATAATCCAAGTCGCAAATAATCCAAAAATTGCAAAAAACATAATAACAAGCAAAAACGTAATAAATGCACTCGCGCCTGAACGCACTACATATCTTGAACGTCCATATCGAAAGTGTATTAGTCTGTGATGATGGCGATAGCTGCCGCTACGTCCGTAACTTGAACTATGGCTGTGAGAACTGCTGCTGTGAGAGCCCCCGTGACTTCCGCTGTGTCCTCCATGTGAACCTGATGGCATAATTCCTCCTAAATTTACAAGCCAATTATATCATAAGCCGCGCTTCAAGTCAAATTTTCTAAAAAAGTCTTTCGTTAAAAAGACTTTTTGATTTATTCAATTCAATGGAAAAAAGTAAAGATTGAATTAATAAAAAGCACCACAACATTAAGTGGTGCTTTTATTTTTAATTAAAGTTGCTCTCGACCTTTCTCTTTACTCCATTGATTTTGCCCAATTCTTTCATTATAAATTGATAAATCACAATATGCTCGATCTCCAGCATTCTGCAAATCAAAATCAAATGGAAAAATTTTATTTAAATCTATTTCATTTCCATTATCATCAATAATGCAAATATGGTCATTTTTCAAGGATGAAATCACTCTAATTGGATACATCACCGACGACTCATCAGTATCATCTATTTCAAAACGAATCTCATGAGTAAGCATTGCCATAATGAAATTCATTTTTACTTCTTGACTTGCATTTTGTGCATAAAATGTTGTCCAAGGTTCAGGAAATATTATTCCTTTCCCACTTTTTGCATGACACCATCGACTCGAGGATTCTCCTCTATACCAAAATTCTTCGCACATAGTCGCCATTCTTCTGATGGTTTTTATATCAATTTTGCTATTGACAAAATGATATTGTTCAAAACGAACATTCTTATCTTTTTGTATAAAATTCTCTTGCCCAGAAAGATCGGTGTTATAGAATGTTGCTTCACAAACATTGAACAAAGCACCTTGATTTTTTGTGGTTTTTAGATTATGAAATTTACAGTTAGATATAGCATTGTTATGAGACGCGCTAAGGCCATCGAACAAACAATCTTTAAACTCGCAATGATCAAATCCTTCATTAATACTGGAATCTTTAAATAAACAATTTTCAAATATACAATTATCAAAGCCGACGTTTTTCAAAACAACATTTATAAATTTTACATTTTTAAATACTAAATTTTCAGATCTAACTGTATGCCCATAATTGGAAATATTTTGAAAAGTTTCATCTTGTATAACTGAATTGTTATTTAATAAATAGAAGAGATCGTTTTGATTCTCCAACTTATTATTTGTCATTTTCCCTCCTAAAAAAAGACTTTTTAGTTAGTATATTTGGCAGGGGTGGAAGGAATCGAACCCTCCTCTGGAGTTTTGGAGACTCTCATTCTACCGATGAACTACACCCCTATGTCATTAAACAATGATAGTTTACTATAAAACAAACTCCAAGTCAAGAAAATATGAAAAGTTTTCTTTTTTGATTTGTTATATTGACTTTGGCCAAATCATGATGTAAAATAAAAGCATGAAAGAAAATGTGTTTACAAAAATCTTATTGACATGGGACGGGCTTAAAGAGAAAGAAAGACTTAAATTACTTCAAGAGTATGAAAATGAGATAAGTAAAAGGCAAGGGCGTGATGCGCGAACAATTGGGATTGACAGAAAGAGCAAGGATGCGTACTTTGCTCCTGAAACTCCATGGATGATATGGCTTCCGTCTCTTAAGAAGGAGCCTGCGGTTTTTGCTATGTTGGATATAGAACACGAAGGATTTCATGCAGCTGTTCGTGACTTTATTGAAGATAAATGCGACATTAAAACAATTTCGGAAATTGACCAAAAGCGTTTTCATGAAGAAATTGGCAACAATGACACAATTTATGATTGTGCGTTGGAAATGAATCAACAATATATGTATGATATGGCTCACTATGAAGAAGTGCTTGCTTATAAAGAATCATCAGTGCAAATTGCTCACAATTTATTTTGTGCATGTGAAACAAAAGAAGATGCACGTAAAGTGTATGCAGATTGTTTGAACGCAATTACGATAAATATTTTTGAGCATCTGGATATTAAAGACCTTGAAGAAAATGGAATGAATTATGACGAAATTCTTGAGAGAGCACGAAAGATTTACAGAACTGATTCTAATGATGGATGTGAGTTCGCATTTGAAAAAGAAATTTATGACAACTTATGCTCTTCGTTTTTAGCCATTTATGACAAAATTTTCAACCATTTTCTTGAAAAATGGCTTGGCAACAAAAACGTGACTGGTGAAGATTATAAAGAATTTGAAGAAATCTTTGTAAAATATGTTTATGACTTTTCAGTTGAAAGGGGAGAGTCATTAGTTTAAAACGAAGAGTGGATAAAAATAAAAACAGCCAATCGGCTGTTTTTTACTTTTTAAGTCTCAAATCTTTTCCGTCAATTTGAAGGCAGATTGAAGTTTGCTTATCTATTATGCGGCTTGAAATGCGCTCGTCATATAGATCACGAATATCTTTAAGGTCAAGGTTTGAAGTGATAACGGTTGGGAGGCGATTCGCTTTTCGTTCATTCAAAACTTGATATAGGAAGTTGACTGTAACGCCTTTTTGAATAAGTTCTGTGCCAAGGTCGTCAATGAAAAGGATCTCTGAAGAAAGATATTTTTCAAGAAGTGCTTGCTTTTCGTCGATGTCACGAGAAGAATAGCTTTTCATAAAATCTTGATTCATGCGAAAGGCGGTTGTAAGAGTTACAAGGTGGCCATTTTGCATAAGCTCATTTGCCATACACTTTGAAAGGTGAGTTTTGCCAACGCCTGTGCCGCCACTTAAGAAGATGAGAAGTTTATCAAAGTTTGAGTTGCACCATTCTTTCATTTTTGAATAAACTTTTTTCATATATTCACTGTTTTCAAAGATATCAAACTTGGTTTCTTCAAATTTTTCAAGAGAATTAAAGCCGCTTTCGCGTAAGATAATCTTGTTAAGCTCTGCTTTGAGACAAGTGCATTTTTGACCTTCGATATATCCAGAATCATTGCATTTTTTGCAGAAATAGTCTGGATCGATTGATTTGATGCCTAAGTTTTTTAGCTGATTTTCATATGCTGTCTTTTTTGCTTTAAGGTCAACCTTTTTTCCTTCTTTGGCGCCTCTAATCATTGTTGAAACATAGTCACTATAAAGCTTCTTGAATTTTTCGTCACAAAGTGCTTTTGCTTTATTTTCGCGCGCGGAAATTTCTGCGTGGTTGCCGCGATTGTTGATGATTGTTAAAGCTTCATTTAAAATTCTTTCTCTCATATTTTCTCCTTTTAGTTAGAGACGATGCCTTAGACGTCTATTTCGTCAATTGATTGGAAGAGGGCGTTGATTTCTTCTTTTGAATAGCTTCTTCCTGTGAAGTTTTCTTTTGAAACGATGTTCTTCTCTGCGATAGGTGAAGTCTTTTTTGCTTCTTCGATTGTCTTGATGCCTTTTTCGTGCCAGTCAGCAAGGACGCGGCTTAAATATTTAAGCGGGCTATCTTTGCCTTTTGCAAGGGTGGTGGCATGGGAAATAAGCTCATCAGAAAGATTCCAATTCTCTTTCCAAGTTTTATAATTCTCTCTGTCAATATAGTTGACATTGCGGCTGAGTCCCAAGCTTTCAATAATCTTTTTGATCTGCTCATCCGTTGAAACGATGTCAGACATATATTCTTTCAGCGCTTGACTTGAAAGGATGCCGAGCTTATAAAACTTGGCAATTGTTTTATCCATTCCTTCAAGCGTGCGAATTGATTTTTTGAAAGAGTAGTACGCAATGTCTAAAAGTACGTCTTTGTCAAAGCCTAAGTTGAGCCATTTCAAGATATAGTTTTCAACTTCGCCGTCAAGGCTTTCATAATAAACGCCGATTGTTTTGTTTATCTCACGCGCAAGGGCATAAAGCTCAGTTTTTTGTTTTTCGAAGTTTTCAATTTCCATAACAGAAAAAAGTTTCATTTCGTAGTATTTTGTTATCACGCTGTCAATGCGCTCAAGGCTTTTGGTTTTAAGTTTCCCTTTCTTTGCGACATGTAAAATGACGTCAAGGTTGAAGCCATAGTCATTAAGCCACTTGTCCATAAGTGCGCGCTCTTCAACATACGCATTTCGCTTTATGCCAAGACATGCGAAAAGCTCGTTGATTTCAGTTGATTTTTGCTCAAACGCTTGCAGGCGCTCTTCAACTTGCGCTGCAGTTGTGATGCCTTCATTTGCCCAGTTTTTTGCAACTGTCAAGATGTAGTTATATCCAACCGCGCTCTTTTTAGAGTCAACGCAATATTTCATAATCATGAGAAGGGCTTCTTGTTCGACGTGAAATCTTTCCAAGAAATCATAATATTCACCATATTCAGTTTTTGAGATTTCTCTTTTGCCTTCAAAGATTTCTTGAGCCTGACTGTTGAAAGTGAAATATTTGTCAGTTTTATAGAGCTTGTTTGCAGAAACAACATTGTTGAGCGGAATGTATCTGATTTCAATAGGTGAGGTTTTCAAAACTTGAACAAGTCCTTCTTCTTGCCAATATGAAAAAGCTTCCAAGATTTCCTCTTCGCTCATGTTGAGTGTTTTTGAAAAAGCTTCGATATTGTTGTCAAAGGCAGAGGAATTGTTGCATTTATAAAGTCCATATATATACACCTTCACAAATTTAGGGTCAGCAAAAGGAAGATAGTCATTGATAAAAATGTTGTCTATCTCTGTTTTATTGCTTGCAACGAATTCAGTTGAATATTTACAAAAGCTCATCTTTTTCTCCAAGTTAGTTTAATTCTATCACAATTCTTTTTTTTTGACAAGGAAAATTCGCTTTACGTGTCATTTATTTGGGCAGAGCTTAGTATCATTGAAATATGAAAAAGTGTTTTATTGTTCTTGCAGTTTTGTTTTTGTTGCCTTTTGCTCTTGTTGGGTGCACTAAAAAAGAGGAAAAGCTTTCTTCATACGACATCACGCTTTCCTATGACGATGAAAGCAAAATCCTTTCAGGCAAGGAAGAGATAAGCTATATAAACTCATCTGACAATCTTTTAAGTGAACTCCATTTTCATCTTTATCCCAATGCCTTTCGTGAAAATGCAAAAAATAAAGTGGTTTCTCTTTCAAACCGCGACAAAGCCTATCCAAACGGTGAAAGCTTTGGAAGCATTGAAATAGACAATGTTCAAGATGAGAATGGCGAGGTTGCTTTTTCAGTTGCAGGGGAAGATGAAAACATCTTGATTGTTCCTCTTGCAACTGGGATTTATCCAGACGAAAGCGTTAAAATTTCAATTACTTTTAAAGTTAAACTTGCAAACATCAATCATAGGCTGGGCTATGGCGATAACGTGATCAACTTTGGAAATTTCTATCCGATTGCCTGCGTCTATGAAGACGGCAAAGGTTTTTGCGAAAGCCTTTATCACTCAAACGGTGATCCGTTTTATAGCGACGCGGCAAACTATCAAGTTTCTGTTACATTTTCAAATTCATTCACTCTTGCTTCAAGCGGGGAAGTGATAAGCCAGAAAGAAGAGAATGGAAACAAAATCGTCAGTTTGAAGCTTAATAAGGCTCGCGACTTTGCTTTTTGTCTCTCAAAGAAATTTGTTATTGCTGAAAAAGAAGTTAAAGGCACAAAAATAAGCTATTATGGCTATGAAGGCGATAACAATCTTTCTTCATGCATAGAAATTTCAAAAGCGGCGGTGGAATACTTTAGCAACACTTTTGGAGAGTATCCATATAAAACTCTTGCCATTGTCAAAACAAATTTTGTGCATGGCGGAATGGAATATCCTTCGCTTGTGATGATTTCTGACACCTGCCAAAGCCAAGAGGAAGAAGATTATGTGATCGTTCACGAAATTGCTCACCAGTGGTGGTATGCAGTTGTGGGCAACGACGAATATAACCACGCTTGGCAAGATGAAAGCCTTGCAGAGTATTCAACGTTGATGTTTTTTGAAAATCGCGGAGATAAGACAAATGACTATCAGTCACTCATTAAAAACGCAACTGCAAACTATAAATTTTTTGTTGATATCTACACCAATGTTTTGGGTGAGGTTGATACAAGCATGGATAGGCCGCTAAACAAATTCGAAACCGAGCCTGAGTATGTAAGTTTGACGTACACTAAAGGCACAATCATGTATCACACTTTGCGGGAAATGGTTGGCAAGAGAAAGTTTGAAAAAGCACTCAAAAACTATTACGAAGACTATAAATTCAAAAATCCAGCACCAGAAGAGCTTATCGCAAGTTTCTCAAAATCGACAGGGCACAACCTTGAAGGCTTTTTCACAAGCTGGCTTGGGGGAACGGTTGTTGTTGTGTGAAAGACTATTCTTCAATATTTTTGCAGCTTAAAAGCACGTGCGTGATTCCGAATATGATTGAAAAAACGATAAGGGGGATGTTTAAAAGAATGACCCCGCTGAAAATAAAGATGCAGGTTGGCAAAACTGAAAGTGAAACGGCTTTCAGTTTGTCTTTTCTTTTCCAGCAAATTGCCCAAAACACTAAATAAGCAACGCAAAGCACGATGTTTACAATTAAATAAACAAGCAAAGCATTTTCAAACCAAAAATTGAAATATGTGTATGGAATATTGAAAATCATAAAAAGTAAACAAGCATATCTGCCAATTTGCTCTAAAATTATGACAAACTTGTTTTTATAAATATTCTCAAAACTGTCTTTGTTTTTTATGGCGTAAATCACATTTGGGATCATGATAACTGCTATAAAAATAAGACCATAATAATTAAACCAACTCATACAAACATTATACAAAATAAAAAAGATATCTCCAAACATATAATATAAAAACTTAGAACATGACCTGAGCTTTGCATTTTTGTGGACTGCCGGGGCTCGTTATGAGGCATGCACCGTGAGGGGCATAAGCCGAATGGCCGAGCGTAAACGAAGATTGTTTAGCTCCGACCCGGGCGTGTCCGGGGTTCGTATGGCGGAGCCATGGCAGCGAAATGCTGCAAGCCCTCGGCATAAAAAAAGACAACCTCAGGTTGTCTGTTTTTGGTGGACTGCCGGGGGCTCGAACCCCGGACCCCCTGATTAAGAGTCAGATGCTCTACCAACTGAGCTAGCAGTCCATATCGATGTTTTTTTGTAATTCAAAGATTACAAATTGCATTATACATAAAAAATGCAATATTGTCAACAAAATTTCAAAATTTGTCTTCAATTTGTTCGATTTCTTTTGGTAGGGTGATTGTCCCATAGCATCTTTCATATTCATCGATCTGTTTGCGAATAATCATTTCAATTTGCTTGTTGGTTGTTCTGCCATTGAAGTCGGCTATGTATGATATCTTCGCAAGCATCGATTTGGGAATTCTTAATGTGTATCTTGGATAATCTTTTTTCATTTTGGGGTTCCTCCATTTTTATATTTTCAATTTTACCCATTCAAACATAATATTTTTTTTGAATGACGAAAAATTGACGTCAGATTTTTACAAATTTTTATTTCATCTTACATTTTATTTCAAAAATCGACAAGATTCGCTATTCTTAACAAGGGGCATAGAATTTGTTGAAATTTTTTCATGTTTTTGCTATAATGTTTTCATGAGAGTTACAGCTGGGAAGTTTAAAGGCAGAAATCTGCAGAAAAATGTTTACGAGCATATTAGGCCAACGGCAGATGTGGTTAAACAAGCGATATTCAATAAGCTTGCATTTGAAATTGCTGGGGCAAATGTGCTTGATCTTTTTTGCGGAACAGGGGCGCTTGGGATTGAAGCGATTTCAAGAGGGGCTGCGAAAGTTGTTTTTGTTGATAAGGATTCAAGAAGTGCCAATTTGACAAAAACGAACCTTAAAAATTTTTCAATTGAGGCCAAAGTTATAAGATCAAGTTTTGACAATGCAATAAAGCTTTTGAAGGGCGAGGAGTTTGACATTATCATTCTTGATCCACCGTATAAAGCCAACTTATATAATAAAGCATTAGAGCTTATTCTTGAAAACGAAATTTTGTCGAAAATTGGAGTGATTGTGTGTGAACATTCCAAAGATGAAGAAATTGATTTTTCAAAGTTTGAAAGCGTTGAGAGAAAAGATTATGGAAGCAAATGCGTAACATATCTAAGGCAATAAAATATTCTACTGAAAAAAGAGAGGCGGCTGCTCTCTCTTTTTTTTAGGAATGCAGTTTTGACTGCAATTCTTATATCTTAGGCTCAAAATTTTCAAAAATGACGTTGTCGCAGACTTTAACAATTTTCATATATTCACTTTGGCTTGAAACTGTCCAGGCAAGAAGTGGCTTATCTTTAAATTTGTTTACATATCTGTTTGGAAGAAATTTTGCATCGTATGAGATAAAATCTGGGTGGCTGACTTTCTTGCAAAGGGCAAGTCTTTTAAGGAAATACTTTTGAAAGAGAGGAAGCTTTTCATTTTTGAAATAACTTGCGAGTTGACCTCTTGGAATTTCAGGTGCATGCTTATAGAAAAACTGCAACACAAAAGGATTGAAAGATTGGATGGCGAATTCACCATTATAATTTTTAAGCGCTTTGATAACTTTGCTTTCGAGAGATCCAACCTTTCCAGAGTTTTTGATTTCTATGAGAAGGGGAACTTGGCCGTTAACAAAAGATAAAACTTCTTCAAAAGTTGGGATATGCTCTTTTGTTCCAGCAAGGGTGAGCATTGCAAGGTCTTCCTTTGTAAGAAATTTGATATATCCATCATTGTTTGTAAGTCTTGACAGAGTTTCGTCATGAAAAACAATCATTGTTCCATCTGAAAGCAATTGCACGTCAAGTTCGATTGGATATCCATTTTCAATTGCCTTTGCAAAAGCTGCAAGAGAGTTTTCTGGAATCCCTTTTTCATGAAGCCCTCTATGCGCGATTGGGTTTTCCACCAACCATGATTTAAATAAGTCCATATTATCCACCTTTATTGATTATTATCTTATGCAAATATAACTAGAAAAATCATTAAAATGATTCTTACAAAAAGTATTATAACATAACTAAAACAAAAAAACAAAACGAAATTATTTTATTAAATCGTTTTGCTTTTAAATTTTTTTAAATATTTACAAAAGTCAGCTTACAGTAATGATTGATTTTTTTCTTTTTTGATTTAGGTCAAATTCGTCCAAGATTTCAGCTTTGACTTCGTCTGTGAGAGGGTATCTTTTACTAAGCTCTTCGAAAGTTTTGCCAGATTTTGACTGGAATGCTTTTTCATTATAGCCAAGGCTTGAAAAGTTTTGTTTAGGGTCGCAAACTTCAATATATTTGCTTCTTGCGTAAAGCTTCTTTTCATTAAGCATATAAAGCTTTTTGTATAAGAATTCTTCATCAGTTATTAACTTGTTTGAACAAATTGCATAGCGAAGGCGGAAGCTGTTAGCAGGGCCAGCGGTTAGCATTTGTATATTGTTTACAATGTCATCAATTGTGAAGCCTGCTCCTGTTATTTCTTTAATCTTATCAGCGACTGATTCTGGGTCCAAATCAAAAATTGTTGGATCGGCAATGAAAGCAGTTCGAAGTTGTTCTTCATTTAAGCCAAGCTTTTCTTTATAGAAGCTAATTTTTTCTTCAACAGCTGCTATTTTGTATGTAATGAGAGAAGCGTTCATACTGAAAACTTTGCCAAGTTCTTCCTTTGAAAGATTGAACCTGAGTTTATAGTAATCCGCTTTTTTTAGAATTGTTTCGGAATGCAATGTAAAAAGAGGAATAAAATTAATGATTTTTCTGACGATTTTGCTTTTATCTTGAATGTTCAGCATTTTTTGAATGCTGTCAATTTTATCAGAAAATTCTTGGACAGTGAAACCTATTGCGCGCGGATTCTTTAAATATGCTTTATTCAAAGTTTCTCGCGGAATGTCAAACTTCTTTGATATTGCTTCTTGTTCACCGCTACGTAAAACTTTCTTAGAAGTTAACACTCTTACCTCAGTGGCAAACACTATTTTGATTTGTTTTTTTGTATAGCCAAATTCATTTGTAAGTATATAAACGTTTTTGGCAAAGTTTTCTATGTCATATCCCAACATGTTTGGAATATGTTCAAAAGTATTTGCAAGATCTTTGTCAGAGTAATCCAAAAGCTTTTTATATTCTTCAATTTTTGAAATGATGGTTTCTTTCTTGTATGTCACAAGCGCCGGGAATTTAATAAAAATCTCTTTAACTTTTTCTTCACTCAGCTTAAAAGTTTTTGCTATGAATGAAATTTGCGATTTGATTGTATCGATTGGAAGCAAACATGTAGATCCCTTTTTGATCATCTGGGCAATGACATCTCTTGAAACATTGAGATATTCTTGAAGATCATTTGTAAGAATTTCAACTGTTTCAGGATCTCTTCTTATAAGAGTGCTGCGTGAATTGAAAATTTTGACAATGTCAGCATCTGAAAAATTGAAATATTCTTTTAAAAATTCACAGTTTCTTTTTTCTGTTTCATTTTTGTAAATAGGTTTGCCGTTTTCAATAATCATATTGATCTCCTTATACTTAAAATTTAATACAAATTACGCTTTTTGTCAATACTAAATAGAAAAAAACAAAATTATATCATAAGATCGTTTTGTTTTTAATTTTATATGTTTTTATTAAATTTAGCTTACAGTTATTTCTGAATTCTTTCTTTTTTGATTTTTGTCAAATTCATTCAAGATTTCAGCTTTGGCTTCATCTGTGAGGGAGTATCTTGCGACAAGCTGCTCAGAAGTTAAACCGAATTTTTCTTGAAAAACCTTTTCTCCGTTGCAGATGAGAGAAAAATTTTGGGCGGCGGTGCATGATTCAATGTATTTGGCTCTCGCATAGAGTTTGTTTTCATTGAACATGTAAAGTTTTTTATATAAAAACCATTTTGGTGTGATTGAATGATTCGCGCAAATTGCATAACGAAGTTTGAAAGTTTCGGCAGGTCCAGCAGTAAGCATCTGTATATTGTCTACTATATCGTCGATTGTGAAGCCAGCGGAAGTGATTGCTTCAATTTTCTTTGCAACTGTTTTTGGGACTAAATCAAAAAGAGTAGGTGCTGAAATGAAAGCGGTTCGAAGTTGATCTTTGCTCATGCCAAGTTCTTCTGTATAGAATTTGACTTTATCTTCAAATACAGGCTCTTTTATTCTCATCAGCGAAGGATCTGCGCTGAAAACTTTTCCAAGTACTTCTTCAGAAAGGCTGAATTTTGCCTTATAGTAACCAGTTTTTTTCAAGATCACCGAATCTGGAATTATGAAAAGCTGAATAAAATTTTTGATTTTTTTAATAATTATATTTCTGTCTTTAATATGAAGCAATTCTTGGATACTGTCAATTCTGTCTGAAAATTCATTGGCTGTAAGATCTATAGCGCGATAAGATCTTAGATATGCTTGGTTTAAGGTGTCGCGGGGAATACCTAATTGGTTTGCGATTTTGTCATGCTCTCTTCCTGATAAAACTTCTTTTGAAGTAAATAACTTCAAGTATAAAAGGAAAATATTTTTGATTGTGCCTGCGTTATACCCAAATTCATTTTTAAGTATTCCACAATTGCTTTCAATTGTTTTCATATTACTTCCAAGCAATCTTGGGTTTGAGGCGATAAGAGTTGAGATTTCCTCATCAGTGAAACCGATAAGCTCTTTAAGTTTTTTAACCTTGAAAAGCGAAGATTCTTTTTTATAAGTCAACACAGATGGAAACTTGATGTAAATTTCTTTTACCTTTTCTTCACTTACATTAAAGGTTTTTGCGAAAAAGCTTATTCTTTCCTTGACTGTTTCAATTGGCAGTAGGGCAGTCGCTGACTTAATGATTATTTCTTTGACAACATCCTCTGATACGTGAAGATATTCTTGAAGATCTCTTACTCTTTCAACCACAGTTTCAGAGCGCATGTTGAGAACCGCGCCAGTTTTATGTATTTTGATAAGCTCTTGTTCAGTGAATTTAAAATGGTTTTTTAAAAAATTATACTTCTGTTTCTCTATTTCAGTTTCACATATAAGTTTGCCATCTTTTATTTTCATAAAGCTCTCCCTATACTTAAATTTTAATACAAATTACGCTTTTTGTCAATACTAAAATAAAAAATCGGTTGCCTTATTTTTGAAAAGAAGATATAATCTATAATCATGGACAGACTTGATAAAATCAGAAACTTTTGCATTGTTGCACACATAGACCACGGAAAAAGCACGCTGGCTGATCGTTTGATTGAGCTGACGGGTTCGCTTGCCAAACGTGATATGCAGGCGCAGCTTCTTGACAGCATGGAGCTTGAACGCGAAAGAGGCATCACAATAAAACTTACTCCAACTCGCATGCTTTATGAGTTTGAGGGGGAGACTTACACCTTAAACCTTATTGATACACCAGGGCATGTCGACTTCACTTATGAAGTTTCACGCTCACTGGCTGCTTGCGAAGGAGCAATTCTCATTGTTGACGCATCACAAGGCGTTGAAGCGCAAACGCTTGCAAATGCCTATCTTGCAATTGATAATAACCTTGAAATCTTACCAGTTGTAAATAAGATTGACTTGCCTTCTGCAAGACCAGACGAAGTCAAACAAGAGGTGGAGGATATTGTTGGCATTCCTGCAATGCATGCGCCTTGCATTTCAGCAAAGGACGGCACAAATATTGATAAAGTGCTTGAAATGATTGTTAAAGAATTTCCCGCACCAAAAGGTGACGAAAACGGGAAGCTTAAGTGCCTTATTTTTGACAGCTATTATGACAACTTTAAAGGCGCGATTTGCCTCATCAGAGTTTTTGACGGACAGGTTAAGCTTGGCGACAAAATCAAAATGATGCAAACTGGAAAGACATTTGACGTGACAGAAGTGGGCATTTTCACGCCATCAGCAAAACCTGTTGACGTTTTGCGCGCAGGAGATGTTGGCTATCTTGCTGGCTCAATCAAAACAATTTCCGACGTTGCGGTCGGTGACACAATCACGCATGCATTTGAGCCAACAGAAGAACCTCTCGCTGGCTACAAAAAAGTTCAGCCAGTTGTTTTCTGCGGAATTTTCACGGTTGACGGGGCGAAGTATAACGACCTTAAAGACGCGCTTGAAAAACTTAAACTTAATGACGCAAGTCTTGAATATCAGCCAGAAGTCTCAGAAGCGCTTGGCTTTGGTTTTCGTTGCGGTTTTTTGGGGCTTTTGCATCTTGAAATCATCACTGAAAGAATTGAACGCGAGTTTAATCTTGACATAATAACAACAGCACCTGGCGTTTTCTATAACGTTTACAAAACAAATGGAGATATGCTTGTCATTTCAAATCCATCAGATCTTCCAACTCAAGTTGAAATTGACTATATCGAAGAGCCTATTGTCAAGGCAAGCATGTATACGCCACCAGAATACGTTGGCGCAATCATGGAGCTTTGCCAAGATAAGCGCGGAATATATAAAGATTTGACATATCTTGATAAAACTCGTGTCAAGGTGGACTATGTGTTGCCACTTGACGAAATCATATATGACTTTTTTGATAGCCTCAAATCTCGCACAAAAGGCTATGCAAGCTTTGACTATGAAATGGCTGGCTTTGAAAGAAGTGATCTTGTCCGCGTCGATATCCTTTTAAATGGTGACAAGTGTGACGCGCTTTCTCTTATCGTTCATAAAGACAAAGCATACACAAGGGGAAGAGCGATTGCTGAAAAACTCAAAAAAATCATTCCACGTCAGCTTTTTGAAGTGCCAATTCAGGCAGCGATTGGAAACAAGATAATTGCACGCGAAACCATTTCTGCAATGCGCAAAGACGTGCTTGCAAAATGCTATGGCGGGGATATTTCAAGAAAACGTAAACTTCTTGAAAAACAAAAAGAAGGCAAAAAGAAAATGAGACAAATTGGCTCTGTAGAAATTCCGTCAGAAGCCTTTATGTCAATTCTTAAACTGGATGATGATAAATGATGGGCATATATGTTCATATTCCATTTTGTGCAAGCAAATGCGTTTATTGCGACTTTGCTTCTTTTGTCTGTGATGAAAAAGAGAAATACTTTCTTGCGCTTGAAAAAGAAATAGAAAACAGTGATTATATAGGCAGGGCAGTCGACACCATTTATATTGGCGGCGGCACTCCTTCTTCTGTTGATGAAAAACATATTGAAAAAATCTTGCAAACAATAAAGAAACATTTTCAAGTTGCAGAAGATGCCGAAATCACAATTGAGTGCAACCCAAACAGTGCGACACTTGAGAAATTAAAAAAATATCATTCTTTTGGCATAAATCGAATTTCTTTCGGCGTGCAGTCACTTCAAGAAGATGTCTTAAAGTTTGCTGGGCGAAAACATAGTGAGGAAG
>CAOKRZ010000015.1 GCA_948471335.1 uncultured Christensenella sp.
TCAAAACTTCCACCAGTTTCGCCCAAGATTGATGCAATATTTACAATGCTGCCATGTTTACATTTGCACATATGTTTAAGTGCTTCGCGATTTGAAAGCATTGTGCCTCTTAAATTTGAATTTAGTATGTAGTCAATTTCTTTTGTTGTTGTATCAATAAACATCTTTTGCTTTAATGCTGCGCCTGCGCAGTGTACGACTGCAGAGATGATGTCAAACTTTTTGAAAGCTTGGTTGTAAAAATCTATGATCGATGTTTCGTCTTCAAGAGAATAGTCAAGCGTCAAGCTTTCCACTTCCAAAGCTTTTATTTCTTTTTCAAGTTCATCGACAGGGGAAAGGTGTTTTGCGATGGCAACGTTATATCCGTTGCGCGCAAAAAGAAGGGCGGTTTCTCTGCCGATCCCGCTGCTTGCGCCTGTTATGATTGCTGTTTTTCTTAACATATCCAAGCCACTCCTATTGCTGGCCCAATGTGAGAAGCGACAACTGGGCCGATTTCGCCCTCAAATGTTGGGACGTTAAATTTGCCTTTGATGCTGGTTTTTAAAAGCTCAAAAAATTTGCTGTTTGCAATGTGGATCACAAAAAGTTTTTTGATGTTTTGGGGGATCATCGCAACAATGTCGTGAATTGCTTTATTGATGCCAATTGTTTTCTTTTCACAGCCGAGGACGCCTTTTTTAAACATCAAAATTGGTTTAAGTTGTAAAAGTGTGCCGATTGTTGCGCTGACCTTTCCAATTCTGCCACCACGCGCAAGATATTCAAGCGAATCTGGGACAAAGCAGATCGAGCTGTTTTCTTGCAAAGAAGAAATATGTTTTTCAATTTCTTCGCGGGAATAACCTTCCTTAATTTTTTCTATGGTTTCCATGACATAGCCCCATGTTGTTTGGCATGCGCTTTTTGAATCGATGATTGTGATCTTGCTTGGATCTTTGCATTGCTCTCTTGCGAGATTTGCAACAGAGTTTGTGCCAGAAAGACTTGCAGAAATTGTGAAAACGACTGCTTCGTCGCCATTTTTTATTATTTCATTGTATGCGTTTGTGAAATCGAGAAGTGAAGGCTGGCTTGTTTTTGGAAACATTTTGCTTTTTGTGAATTTTTCAAAAAAAGAATTGTAGCTTCCAGGCAGACCTTCGTCAAATTCTTCTTCGTCAAAAAGGACGCGAAGAGGAATAACTTTGATATCATTTTCAAGCAAATACTCCTTTGGAATATATGCTGTTGAATCGGTTATAATTTTAATCATAAAAAGCTCCTTAAATTTAGTTTAAGTATAACACACTTTTAATTTTATTCAAAGTTTTTTGAATGTATTTGCACTCTTTCAATTATTTAATTTTTTTTCGTCTTATTTTTTTTGACAATATTTTTTATAAATGTTAGAATATCTTCAGTTGGGGGAATTATGCCATCTAAGATTAATTTGATTATAGATACTGATATGGGCAGAGATGTTGATGATTCTTTTGCTTTGAGTTATGCTTTTGCGAATAAGGAAAAGTTTAACATTGAGGCAATCACAATCTCTCCGTTTAAAGATCAAAAAAGACATATTACAGCGAAAGACAGCATTATTGAAGGCGCACTTGAAGCGACGAGAACTATGCGCTATTTAGGCGAAAAGAAAAGTGACAAAGTTTTCAAAGGCAGCGAAGGTTTTGTTTCAAATTTATATAACAAGTTAACTCCAGCTGTTGAAAGAATTATTGAACTTGGGAAGAAGAAAAACATTTCTATTGCTTGTCTTGGGCCGTTGACAAACATTGCTATTGCTATTATGAAAGCGCCTGAAATTGTTAAGAATCTTGATATTGTGTGGCTTGGAACAAGACATCTTTTTTATGATGAATTTGATGATACAAATTACTGCGGGGACAAAAAGGCTTTTGAAGAAGTTTTGAAAAGCGGCGTGAAAATGACAATCATTCCTTCTTACATTGGTAAGTATATTGTTACAAGTAAGTATGAATTTGAAAGAAATGTTGCTGTCAACGACATTGGAAGATATCTTCTTAGAAAGATTAAGTCAGAAATTTTTAATCCGGAAGATCTTGGAATAAAAACACTTTATGATATAGCGCCAATTGCTTATCTCGTTGAGCCTAAATGGTTTAAGGCAAAACAAGTTTCAGTGAACAGATTGTTTAAAGAGCAAACAAAAGTTTCAATGGGCATGCTTGTAAACTATATTTATGACATGGTTGGAAATCAATATGTTTGGAGAGACTTTGTGAAAAAAGTCACAAAGTTTGGCAATGAAATAACTCCTGCAAGCACTTTCTTCATTTCTGACACTCACATCGGGCAAATGACAGGATATAAGCTTGACAGAACACCATTTGATAGCTTTGAAGAATATGACTCTGAAATTATCGCAAGATGGAACAAAACAGTTTCTGACGATGACACTGTTTATCATCTTGGTGACTTTGGGGATTATGAGCAGGTTAAGAAACTTAAAGGCAAAATCATTCTTGTTTGCGGCAACTATGAAAAAGGGGATATGGGCAGAAACTTTGCTAAGTTCAGAGAAAAGCTTATCTCTCTTGGTTTTAGTGACGTCATTAAGGACGGAATGTTTTTAAAGGAAAAAATTGGCAATAGTGAAGTTTATTTGACTCACAAGCCAACTGATTGCAAAAAAGGCTGTATGAACCTTTATGGACACGTCCATAACCTTAAACCTTTAAAGAAGAACGGTTTTAACGTGTGTGTAACTTATCATGATTTCACGCCAGTTTCGCTTCTGGATGTGACAAAATATGTTGATTTTATCAAGAATTATAGTGATGAAGACTGTTTTGAAGACTAAAAAAAGTCAACTTGAGTGAAAAAAGAAAATATTATGATTATGGGGAATTAAAAAATATATAATTTTTATAAAAATTGCTTAATTTCCCTTGACATATTTTGAGATTTATTATAAAATATCCAAGCAAACATGTTTGGCGGGGTGTGGCTCAGTTGGTAGAGCGCGTGGTTTGGGACCATGAGGTCGGGGGTTCGAGACCCTCCACCCCGACCATCCAAATTTTGTTTGCTGTGGGCCTTTAGCTCAGTTGGTTAGAGCAACCGGCTCATAACCGGTCGGTCCGGGGTTCGAGTCCCTGAAGGCCCACCACATTGCTTTTTAAGCATTGCCATATTAATTATGGCTCGGTAGTTCAGTTGGTTAGAACGCCAGCCTGTCACGCTGGAGGTCGTGGGTTCGAGCCCCATTCGAGTCGCCATTAAAGATAAATAGAGTCAAAACTGTTTATCGATCCTTAACTCTTAATGAGTGAAAAAGAAAAGCCCGCAAGGGCAAAGCTCATCAAAATGCGTGCCATTTTGATGAAAATGAGCAAAAAAACGAAAAGTGCAGATGCGTTTCGAAAGCGAAAAGCAAAGCAATCAGTTTTATTTGCGAATATGCCCTGATAGCTCAGTCGGTAGAGCAAAGGACTGAAAATCCTTGTGTCGGTGGTTCGATTCCACCTTAGGGCACCAAAGTGATCCTAATGGATCGAACCTCAAATCTCTTGAAAGTGAGGGTTCGATTCCACCTTAGGGCACCATGCTGGTGTGGCTCAATGGTAGAGCAGCTGACTTGTAATCAGCAGGTTGAAGGTTCGATTCCTTTCACCAGCTCCAACTTTAGCACCTTAAAAAGGTGCTAAAAATTTTATGGGCAGATTGCAGAGCGGCCAAATGCAACGGACTGTAAATCCGTCGACTACGTCTTCGGTGGTTCGAATCCACCTCTGCCCACCAAGTTTAAGCACCATTTGAATGGTGTTTTTGTTTTTTATGAGTCTCATTTGAAACATTATTTTGCTTTACTTCCAATTTCACTTCCGCAATAAAAGGATGAGTTATTCAAAAAAAAGGAGAATAAAATAAAGTTCGATAAATATATCAAAGTTGCAAAAGCAATTTATAAAAACGAGCCTTCAGGGCATGATTTTTCTCATATAAAAAATGTCTTGAAATTTGCTCGCAGCATTTTAAGAGAAGAGGGCGGAGATGAATTTGTCGTGATTGTTGCAACTCTTTTTCATGACATTCATCGTTTTATGTCAAACGAGCAAAACAAGTTCATTTCAGGTGAAGAGTCAATGCCGAGGGTTAGAGAAATTTTGAAGCAGTTTGATATTGAAAAAGAAGCGTTAGATAAAATTCTATATTTGATTCAAGAGCATGATAATAAATTGAAAAAAGAAGAAATTCCGCTTGAACTTAAAATTTTGCAAGATGCAGATACCCTCGACGCTGTTGGTAAAAGAGGGCTGAAAAGATCGCTGAAATATTGTAAAAACAAAAATTTCCCAGTTTATAACAAAGCTTTTGATTTGAATTGCGCGGAATATATTCCTGATGTCAATCCTATTTCTACAACGCATTATGTTTATAGAACAATGATACCGAAAGCTGAGAATATGAAAACAACTGCAGGGAAGAAAATCGCGGCAAAGAAGATTGATGTGCTTCGCAAGTTTGTTGAGAATAATTTGAAAAAGCAATTAAAATGAAGCTTTCCCTATTTCACTTGATTATCATTTTGTGTTTTTTAGGTAAGTATGGTAACATTGTTATAAGCTGTGTAAGGAGAAATATAATGATAAATACTGTCATATTTATTTGTGGGCTAGGCGGTGATGCTGGCATGACGTATGCAGAAAATTTAAAGGCTTATTGTGAAAATAGGGGGCTTAAATTTTATGCACCTCATATGCCATCATTTGAAGACGGAATAACTTACGAAAAATATAAAAAATCATTTGAAAAACTTATTAAAGATGAAAATATTAAAAACTTTGAAAAAGTTTTAATTATAGGTCAATCTGCAGGGACAAATTTTACTGTTAAATACTGCGCAAATAATTCATTGAATATTGGAGGCTATATTAGTTGTGCGGGATTTGCAAAATGTGCAGATCAAAATATTTCAGATGAAACGAGAACGAAACTTTCAGTTTTAAAAACTTTTTATCCGACCAAAGCGGAATTTGAAATGTTCAAAAATATGAAATTTAAAAAATATTCAATCTACGGCGGCAAAGATTGTCTCTTCACTGTGGACAATTTATCAATGTATGCTGAATTGATAGGCGCTGAAAGGTTTTTTGATAAAAACGGGGTGCATGGGACTATTAGTGAGAATGTTAAGACTCATAAATTGTTGCATAAAGTGATTGAAGAAAAGTTTTGATTTAATTCTAAAGCTTAAGACTTTTATTTGGCCTATTTAGTATTATGCTGTTCATACTAGCCGCAAGATGTTGGGTTTCAATTTATTATAAGTGTTTTTTTATGTTTTTCGTCTTAAGAGCGATTTTTTTCATTAAAATTCGACAAAGTTTGAAATATATTTGCTTTTGTTTGCATGTGCATGTGAAAATATGATAAAATACATTATCAGTCAATTGGAAAAAGGAGAGAAAAATGATAATCGCTTTTACTGGCATCACTGGCAATATGGGGCAATCGACACTTGCTGAAGTGGTGAAACTGGAAGGAGATCTTAAGTTTAGATTTTTGGTTCTTGAAAACGACAAACGAATAAAGAAGCTTTTAAAGAAATATAAAAAGTTCAAAAATAAATTTGAAGTTATTTATGGCAATATGAAAGACAAAGAGACTTGCCGCAAGTTTGTTGAAGGGGCTGACTATGTTGTAGGGCTTGCGGCTGTTATTCCGCCTCTTTCCGATCAGCATCCACAATGGGCAATTGATTGCAATCAAACTGGTGTTGACAACTTGGTTTCTGTCATTGAAGAACAAGAGAAGCAACCAAAATATATTCACATTTCAACAGTTGCACTTTTTGGAAACCGCAATGAAAAACATATGTTTGCAAGAGTGGGAGATCCACTTCTTATAAGTCCATTTGATATATATTCTGCAACAAAACTTAGAGGTGAGTTCAGAGTTCTTGAAAGCAAAATTAACACTTGGGCAGTTATTCGCCAAACAGCAATGCTTCACGGGAATATGCTGACTGACAACATGAACGATGGGCTTATGTTCCACACATGCTTTAATGCGCCATTAGAGTGGCTGACGGCTCATGATAGTGGAGTTTTGATTGCCAACATTTTAAAAGCAGATATAAAGAAAGATCTTGGCAATAAGTTTTGGAAAAAAGTTTTCAATATTGGTGGCGGAAAGGAAAATTGCGTGACTGGGTATGAAACTTTGGACGCAGGGTTTAAGCTTATCGGCGGAAGCGTTAAAGACTTTTTCAAACCAAACAGCAGCGCAACAAGAAACTTCCATGGAGTGTGGTATTTTGATAGTGATGTTCTTGACAAAATGTTTAAATATCGTTCTCAGACAAATGACTATTTTTGGAAGGAATATCTGAGAAATCATTCATATTTTTCTTTGGCAAAAATCGTGCCAAAAGCACTCATAAGAAAGCTTGCAATTGAAAGGCTTTATAAAAATGAAAATTCTCCTAAATATTGGGTGAAAAAGAAAGATGAAGCAAAGAAGATTGCTTATTTTGGCAAAGACGAATATGAAAAAATCCCTGCAAAATGGAGTGAAGTTGACCTTCTTTGTGAAAAAGCTGGTTATGAAAAACTTAAGGATGCTAAGAAAGCTCCAACTCTTGAATACGGCTTTGATATTGACAAAGAGATAACTTTGAAAGATTGTCAAAACGTCGCAAAAATGCATGGCGGCAAGCTTATTTCTAAAAAGTTTGTTGACGTGTATACTGCGCTTGAATGGGAGACTCAAGACGGCGAAAGATTTTTTGCGCGTCCATTCACTGTTCTTGGTGCAGGGCACTGGATGAACAGCCTATACAAAGAAAATGTTTGGGAATTTGATAGACTTGCAAAGAAAGATAAACTTTTCGCTCAAGTTTGGTATGACTCTCATGATAAGGATGAGAATTATAAATATTTCTTGGACGAAAACTTTGTTGCAAAAATTGAGAAATATGATAATTAATCTAAAAAGAAAATATAATTGTAAGAGGAAATATTATGAAAACGCTTTTATGTTATTTTTCAGGAACAGGCAACACAAAAAAAGTTGTTGATAAATTTGCGAAATGTTATAACGACGGTGAAATTGAAGTTGTTAAAATTGAGAACAATAATATCGACATGAGTATGGAAGGATATGATGTTCTGGGCATTGCTTATCCTATTCATGCCTTTAACGCTCCTTCAATTGTTGTGGATTTTGTTAAAAAGATCAAAAAACAGGCAGAAAAGAAAAAACTTTTTATCATTAAAACTTCTGGTGAGCCGCTTGCACTTAACAACATATCTTCATATAAGATTAGGGCTCTTTTAAAGAAAAGAAATTTTGTCCTTACAAATGAGTATCATATTGTGATGCCATACAACATGATTTTTAGGCACACTGACGAAATGGCATATCGCATGTGGCAAACAGCTGAAAAAATTATTCCAATCTATCAAAAAGAAATCGTTGACGGAAAGTCTTCAAAGCTTAAACATATTTTCATGGGCGGATTTATTGCTTGGCTTTTTAGAATTGAATTTTGGGGCGGAAGATTTAACGGCAAAAAATATAAAGTCAACGACAAATGTATCCATTGCAAAAAGTGCGCGAGAATGTGTCCGGTTGGGAATATTGAAATTGACGAAAATGGCAAATTCCATTTTGGAAATAAGTGCATTATGTGTATGAGATGCTCTTTCCATTGCCCAACAAACGCCATCAAAATTGGCTGGTTTGAAAAGTGGAAAGTTTGGGGTGCATATCACTTCCAAAAGCCAACTGAACCTGAAGAAAATAGGCACAAAAGATATTGCAAAAATTCGTACAAAAAATATTTTGCGCGCTGTGAAAAGAAAATCAAAGAAAACGAAATTTAAAGACAAAATTTGCACAAATTAGTTGTGTAAAATGCTGATATTTATTTTGAAAATATTGTAACATATGATAGAATATAAAAAGAGGAGGGCAGAAAGATGGCTAAAACTGGAAAGGATTATTTCGGTCTTGGAAGAATTGTAAGCATTATTCTTGCAATCATTCCATTCACTTCTTGGATTCTTGGCGCTTTGACAAGATTTTCAGAAGGCAAAATTGTTGCTGGGATTCTTCGTTTAATTTTCGGTTTCACAATCGTTTGGATTATCGACTTAGTTCTTATGATTATGAATGGCAAAATTATGCGTTTGCTCAACATTTAATAAAAAGATCGGCTTATGCCGATTTTTTTATTTTTAAATATAAGAAAGGCTTAAAGTCTTTCTTTTTTATTGTCAATTTTTCGAGCAAAGATGAGAAAATTCTCATCTTTTTTTGTGTTATGCTTTTCTTAGAAAGGAGGCAAGGTTATGAACATCGTCAGCACAGTCAAAAACAGTATTCTCTATGTTCTTTTAAAAGGCGAACTTGATGAGCATAGTGCCAGCTATACGCATGAAACGCTGGATAAACTTTTCACAAATGACAAAATAAAACAGGTGATTTTGGATTTGTCTCAACTTGATTTTATGGACAGCACTGGGATCGGGGTGTTTTTTGGAAGATACAAAAAACTGGCAGGAAGAGGAATCCCTCTGTTTGTCGCAAATCCTTCAACACAGGCGGACAAAATTCTGAAGATGTCAGGTATATATCAAATTGTTAAAAAAATAAGCACAGGAGGTAAATATGAAAGAGTGCGCTAATGTTTTTGAAATAACTTTTGAAGCAAAATCTATAAACGAGGGGTTTGCAAGGGTTTGCGTAGCAGCGTTTTGTGTTCAGCTTAATCCGTCAGTTGATGAGATTTCAGACATTAAAACAGCGGTGTCAGAAGCTGTGACAAATTGTGTAGTTCATGCCTATCCGAAAAAAGAAGGGTTAATTAAACTTAGATGTGAAATTGAAGGCAACAAGGTGACCATTGAAGTTTGCGATTTTGGTGTTGGAATAAGCGACATTAAAAAAGCCAGAGAGCCATTCTATACAACTAAGCCAACGGAAGAGCGCAGCGGAATGGGCTTTGCTGTTATGGAAGGGTTTATGGATAGCCTTGAAGTTGAAAGCAATGGTCAGAGTGGCACTAAGGTTGTTATGAGCAAAGTGATAGGCTCATTAGAAAAGATGAGTGTAGGTGGCTGATGCTTGAAACAGATGTAACACTTGAACTGGTGGCTAAAGCTCAAAAAGGTGACCAGCAAGCGAAATCTGTTTTAGTTGAGGAAAATTCGCCTCTTATCAAAAGTGTCATAAAGAGATACAAAGACAAGGGGATTGAATACGATGACCTTTATCAAATTGGCTGCATGGGCTTTTTGAAAGCTATAAACAACTTTAATCCAGAATTTAATGTCAAGTTTTCAACATATGTTGTGCCAATGGTTATGGGAGAGGTCAAAAGATTTATGCGTGATGACGGGGCAATCAAAGTTTCTCGCGCGCTTAAATCACTCAATTTGCAGATAAATAAGTTTGTTGAATCTTACAGCGGTGAGCATCAAAAAAAGCCGACCATAGAAGAGATTGCAAAAGAATTTAAGGTTGATGAGCAGGAGGTTATTCTTGCGATGGATTCGTCCAAGATGCCACTGTCACTTTACGCACCTCTTGAAGAGGAAAGTGGAACGTTGAGCGTTATTGACAGAGTTGATGCTCAAGTTGAGAATGTCAATATTCTTGAGAATCTTGCGCTTAAAGAGATGATAAAACATCTTGACGAAAGGGATCGGAAGATTATAATGCTTCGATACTATTTTGACAAAACGCAGTCTGAAATTGCCCAGGAACTCAACATTTCTCAGGTTCAGGTTTCGCGCCTTGAAAACAAAATTTTGGAAACATTGCGGCTTAAACTTTCGTAAAAAAAGAGGTTTGAATTTCGACCTCTTTTATTTTAATTCTTGTGTTCTTGCAATTATTCTGCCCGGGCGCTTTCTGTCTTTTGAGATGATGTGTTTGATTTGTTCTTGATCTTTTTGAGCATCTTGATCTTTTTCTTCTTCGACGCTGCTCAAGCTTTGTGTGTTCATTTCACTCGTTGGCACGACCTCTTCATATTCTGGAAGGGCTGTGTTAGGGCGATATGTGTCGATATTGCGTCTTGTTGGCAGATATGTGTCAGTGTTACGTGATGGGTTGAACGGAGAAAACCCTCTCCCGTAGCCATAAAATCTGTTGTATCCATAGCCGTTATATCCATATCCGTTGTTGCCGTAACCGTTGTATCGATACGCTTGATTATAAGCAGTGCTATTATTTTGATTAACTACATTTTCGTTACCCGGATTTGTTACATAAGTGTCAATGTTTTTTGTGAATCTTGAAGTTTGAGCGGGATTTGAGTTGTTGTCTTGAGTGTATTGCTGCGTTTGAGTTTCAGTCGAACTGTTTTTTTCTTCATTTGATAGTGAAGAATTTAAAATAGATTCCACTTGGTCAAACGCTGAAAGAACATTTTTAAAGTAAGTGATTCTTTTCTCAAGTTCATTGTTAAGTTGTGTGTAGCCAACATTCAAATTGTCAGCACTCAAGTTTTGATTTGTTTTATTGCGTTTGATATAGCCAGTTGCACTTTTGATCATATGTGTTGTGTTTGTTATGTCGCTTGAATATCCGCTTATTGTACTGGTCAAAGTTTTGAGCGCTTTTACCTTGCTGTTTGAAAGCTTATATTTTTGCCCGAGCGCACTTTTTAAAGTTGCGCTTCTGTTCATGATTTCATTTCGCAGCGCCTCATGTTCCGCGAAAGCCGATTGACTGTTTGTCATAAGCGCTTTAAGCCTTGATTCGGATGTGTTGGTTTCAGAATAAGGCTGAGAGTATAAATAGTTTGAAGGCGTCACATCATACACGGCTGAAGTTGAAATGCCTGTGACAGTTTTTTGCATGCGTTCAACTTGGGTTGATAAGTCCTTCGTTGTTTGGGCTGAGCTGCTGGTTGAGCATCCAACCATAAGCAATGCAAGCCCTCCGCAAATAGTCGATAAAATTATTTTTTTTGATAAATGAAGCTTTTTCATCTTTTCCCTCCCATATTTACTTTTAGTTTGGCAAAAACTTTCCTTATTATGCAAACTCATGTTTAAAAACCTTTCAATAAGGCAAATATTTGGCAGGAGAAAAATTATGGACGCACAAAAAAGAAATGAAGCTTATAATAACTACGTTAAAGCAAAGATCCCTAAAACAAGACCTTGGCCAACTCTGTTTTATTCCTTCTTGGTCGGAGGCGTGATCTGCTGCCTTGGGCAGGGGATAAATGATCTTATTCTATTGTGGTTCCCAACCATGGCAGAACAAACCGCTTGGGGTTATACCCTTATAATTCTCATATTCCTGGCATCTTTTCTCACCGGGATTGGCGTTTATGACAAGATTGGAAAGTTCGCGGGCGGTGGATCAATCGTTCCGATCACAGGCTTTTCGAACTCTATCACAAGCCCAGCATTAGAGTTTGAGCACGAAGGCATCATTTACGGACTTTGCGTGAAAATGTTCACGATCGCAGGACCAGTGATTGTGAGTGGCGTTGTTGCAAGTGTTATAGTTGGAATTATTTATCTGTTTATTTGATTTTTTAATAAAGAAAAATGTAATTTAAAACATTTTTCTTTTTTTTAAAAAAAACTCTTGACAAATCCCCTCCCGAGTATAATAGAGGCTAGAACAAAGGGGAGGGTTATGAAAGAATCAAAAAAATAAAAAAGGAAAGACGCTTACAGGACAAAAAGGTATACAAACTTTGTGCTGCAGCGCTGCTTAATCCAGCCAATATAATGGATTAGATGAAAAAGCATTGGAAACAAGGTGTGGCTTTTGGTGGTGCATTCGGTGGAATAATTGGCGGAGGAGCTATATTTGCAGGATGTACGCAGAATCCCAATGACACAGACTTTTATGCAAATTATGAGGACAGATTTAGATGCGGATATAACTATGGGTATTATAGTTATATTTTATCGGGCGATCTTGATCGTGACTCATCCAGAGAATATGAATCTTGAAGAGGATCTAAACTTTTTTGAAGCTTTAAGATCTACTCAAGGTGTGGAATTTGCTTCAAAACCAATATCTTTGAAAAATGCAATTGCTTATGATTTAAGCGATAATGAAATTCAAATTCTTCTTAAAAATTCTTGTCTAGTTAATGATGGCGAAAGTGAAGCCGCTTAAGTTGAAGAAAGCTATACAATCGTGACCTTGTGCTGCGAAAAGAAAGGGAACAAGCTTGTTGTTGACAAAAATGTTTTCGACATTGATGCAATGGTTCAAAAAGGTTATGAAGATGTTTTCATCGGAACTGAAGCTGTGAAGCAAGCGCTTGGAAGTGAGAAATTCTGTTGGGTTGAAAACTTCCACATGAATGACGGCGAGTCGACAACAAATATGATGTTTGGAGATGTTTTTGCATGGGTAAAAAACGGCAATGCCATTGTCAAGGTCTCAGCAAAAGCCGCGGTATTGTTTGGTGAAATTGCGATAAGAGGACCAGTGAAAGAATCTGTGGTGTTTGGTGGTGGAAACACAGTTTTCCTTGAAGATTTGAAAACAGAATATGATCATTTGCGTGACGACTCAGTTGAAGTTGTGCTTGGTTTATAAAAATGGAAGTGAAATAGAGTGAGTGATCACTCTATTTTTTTGTATAAGTTTATTTTGGCTTGTCAATAATCCTATATCAAAAATGGGAGGGGTTATGGCGAAAACTCAGACGGTTATTTTCAAAAATAAACCTGTGATTATTGGAAGTTATTCAATCGTTGGCCCAAAAGAAGGTCAGGGGAATTTTAAGAACTATTTTGACTATATTATGCAAGACGACCGTTTTGGCGAAAAGACCTATGAGCAAGCTGAAAAGAAAATGATTCAGCATGCAATTGTTGGGGCGATTGAAAAAGCAAAAATGAAACCGACAGATGTTGACCTTTTGCTTGCAGGAGACCTTTTAAATCAAATCATATCTTCTTCTTACGCTGCCAGAGATTTTGCTTGTCCATATCTGGGGCTTTTTGGTGCTTGTTCAACAATGGCTGAAAGCATTGCAATAGGTGCTTCGCTTGTCAATGGTGGATTATTCAATAACATTGTTTGTTCGACTGCAAGTCACTTTTCAACAGCTGAAAGGCAGTTCAGATTTCCGCTTGAACTTGGCAATCAGCGTCCTCCAACTTCGCAGTGGACTGTGACAGGCGCGGGATCTTGCGTGATCTCTTCAAGCGGCAAAGGGCCAATTGTCAGCGCTGCAACTTTTGGGAAGGTTATTGACTGGGGGATAAATGATGTCAACGATATGGGTGCGGTTATGGCGCCTGCGGCTATGGATACAATGCTTGCCCATTTCCGTGATACAAAGACAACCCCAGATGACTATGATTTGATTGTTACTGGTGATCTTGGCAAACTTGGCAGCGAGATTCTTGTCGATCTTATGGAAGATCAGGGGATTAAACTGGGGCTTAACTACAATGACTGCGGGCAGATGTATTTCACTCGTGAGCAAGCCACGCTTTCTGGCGGAAGCGGATGTGGATGCTGTGCAACCGTTCTCAATTCAATCATAATGAAAAAGCTTCAAGATGGAAAATTCAAAAAAGTTCTTTTCATGCCTACTGGTGCGCTTATGTCGACGACGGCAGCTCAGCAAGGGGAAACAATTCCTGGAATATGTCATGCAGTTGTCATTGAAAGCGGGGAGGTGTGATGTGTATTATCTTTGGGTGTTTTTGATTGGTGGACTCGTGTGTATGATCGGCCAGATTCTTATTATAAAAACAAACATAACGTCAGCAAGAATTCTTGTGAGTTTCGTTCTTGTTGGTGTCTTTCTTGAAGCGATTGGCGTTTTTGATTATATCTCAGGGTTTGCCCGTGCGGGAATAAATGTGCCTATCGTAGGCTTTGGCGCTTCACTTGCAAAAGGCGCGATTGGCGCAGTTAAAGCAAAAGGTCTTGTCGGTGCATTCACAGGAGGGCTTGAAGCAACGGCTGGCGGAATTGCGGCGGCAGTTCTATTTGCGTTTATCTTTGCCCTAATTTTCAAAGCAAAGACAAAAAAATAGGTGGTTATGCATTGCATAATACAAAATATTGTGTTATGCAAAACATATTACATACTAAATATAAATTTAATCAAATTTTAAAAACTTTTAACATATATATTTTATGTGCAAGACTGTGCTTATAAATATGAGAGGAAAAAGTGCAAGTATCCTAAAAGAAGGTTGAAAGCAAAGACCAAGTTTAAAATAGCCCTCGCTGCGATTTTGACGATTATGGTGCTTATATTTTTTTATTATATAAAGATTGTTTGCCCAATTGTTGTGACTTTGAGTGAAGAGAGAATTCGCTCTCTTTCAACAAGGGTGATGAGTGAAGCTGTCGCTGAAGTGCTTGTTGAAGAAAATGTGACTTATAAAGAGCTTGTTGACATTTCGTATGATGCTCAAAATGAGATCAAATCAATTGAAACGAACTCTGTGAAAATCAACATTATCATTCGGCAGATAACAGAGCTGGTGCAATCGCGGCTTGACGGGCTGATTGTTGAGGGGATTGATGTTGCGATTGGGACTTTCACTGGTATTCCATTTCTTTTTGGGGTTGGACCAAAGATAAACATGCAGCTTGTCCCTATTGGGACGATTAACACAAAAATCTCTTCACAATTTCAAAGTGCTGGCATCAATCAAACTTTGCACAAAGTTTATTTTGACATAACAGCAAATATCGGGATGGTTCTTCCTGCGCTAAGCTCAAACTTTGTGACCAATCTTGACGTTATTCTTTGCGAAAGTGTGATTGTCGGCAAAGTGCCAGATGTTTATTTGCAGGGTGCTTTAAGCACACTTTAGAAAACAAATTAAAAATGTTGAAAAACGGTGTTTTAGGCACAAAAAACGGTGCTTAAAGCATTTTTTTTAGCTTTTTTTGAAAAACCTCTTGCCCCCCCCGCGTATAATTGGGATAAGGAAAAACAAATGGAGGGAGTAAATGGGTAGAGATTTTGAGTATGATGACGAATTTCTTGATTCTTGCAGCAAGGAAACGAAAAATTTTGGTAAAAATAAAGGAAAAATTTATACTGAAGAGGAAATAAACGACCTTGTTGCACAGAAGGTTCTGCAGGAACTTGAAAAGAAAGAAAAAGAGGCCAGGGAAGAGGTTGCAAAGAAAGAACTAAGAAAGATTCAAAGGCAAGAGAAAATTGAA
>CAOKRZ010000016.1 GCA_948471335.1 uncultured Christensenella sp.
GACTCTTATTTCTCCCTTAAAGTGCCTTGCGAAAGATTTTGTAAGTGAAATTATTCCAGCTTTTGTTGCAGAATAAATAACTCCATAAGGTTCTCCGATTATTCCATCAACAGATGTTAATGCCACAATGCTTCCTTTCTTTGCAGTTTCTTGAATTAAGCCGCCAAGGATTTCCAAACACCCATATGTTCCTTTAAGGTTGACATCTATAGTTCTGTCAATATTTTTATCTGTCACCTTCCCAATTCCGCAAGGCAATGGCAATACTCCTGCATTGCAAACAAGATGGTCAAGCCTTCCAAACTTATCGGTGATAAATTGTTTCATGGCCAAAATTTCATTCTTTTTTGATATATCACATTTGCAGAAAAACACATTTTCTGGCTTATCAAAATTTTCTTTGATGAAAGATTCATTCACATCTTTGTAATCATTAATCACAACGATATTGTTTTTTGCAAGTTTCTTTGCTGTTTCCAGTCCAATTCCACTTGTAGACCCAGTAACCAAACATATTTTTTTCATAATTCACCCCTTTATTATTTATGCTTTTATTTCCATAACCACTGGCAAATGATCACTATAATCAAGGTCAAGAATATCGCAGTCAACAATTTTATCTTTAAGACTATCACTTGCAAGAATGTAATCAATCCGATATTTCCAGCTGTTATAGCTTGTGTCTTGTCTTGAACGATAACTTCTCCAAGAATATTTGACTTCATTTGGATTTAGCTGTCTAAAGCAATCAATCAGCCCTACCGACAATAAATCCGTAAACGCCTGTCTTTCGATTGGCAAGAACACTGATTTGGTTTTGCATTCTTTTGGATTGGTCAAATCGATCTCGTTGTGTGCGATGTTATAATCTCCAACACAGACCACATTGTATGACTTATTAAGCTCAGCCAAAAATTTGTTTAGTGCTTCAAGATATTTCATTTTGAAATCCAGCCGGCTGTTTCCATTTGGTATGTATGCATTGACAACTGCCATGTCTCCTAAAAAGATTGTGGTTGTTCTTCCTTCATTATCTTTCCAAAGCTCACCCATGTCATACAGAACTCTATCGGGCTTAACCTTGCTCAACGTCAAAGTCCCAGCATAGCCAGGCACATTGCCACAATTGAAAATCGGAGTATAAGCTTTCAAAGGTTCAGCATCATTTTCAAAGTCAAACAAACTCATCTGTGACTTTTGAAAAAGAAGCTCCTTTGCCAAAGTTTCATTGCATCTCACTTCTTGGAAACAATAAACATCAGCATCAAAATCCTTAATCCATTCAGAAAGCCCAAGCTTAAGACTCGCCCTAATCCCATTTATGTTGTAAGTCACGATTTTCATAACTTAATTATATCATAAACCATCTAAATTGCATAATCATTTGAATAAAAAAAACACTTCTGCCCCAAAAGGCAAAAGTGAAAAAAGTATTTAAATGATTTCATCATTGCTTACATTTTGCAGTAAAGTTTAATATCAGTTTTTCTATCATTTCTTTTTTTACTATTTTCTTTCCCCACTCATCTGGCACATTATTGTAATAATATCCCGCAAGCGATCCCGTTATTGCGGCATTTGTATCTGTATCATTTCCTACTAAAATAGCCTTCAAAATACAATCACGATAGGAATCCCCATTTATAAAACAATATAACGATGTTTCCAAAGTATTTACTACATAACCAGTTCCATTTAAACTTTCATATGATTTTTCATAGAGCTTATTAGCTACGATGCTATCAAATTCTTGTAAATACTCATTGCCGCTGAAATGTTTTTTTATTTCTTCTTGCATGTTTCTATACGCCATCAATTTATCATTAGTTTCAATAAGCTGCCAAAAGTACTCTGCAAAAATACAACATGCAATTTTTGAGATGTCGTGTGCATGAGTAATCGCACTACAATCCTGAATTACACTATATCTTTCTTTGCGGTCTCCATTCAAATAAAACACCAATGGCAATATTCTCATGAGAGAGCCATTTCCATTGCTATTTATTCCGTTCTCTCCAGATTCTAAATAAGATATTCCTTTTCTTAATCGTCCAAGAGAAAAAAATGTACTTCTTCCTACTCCAAATGCTTTTCCGTTTGGCGTCATATACCCATTAAACAACCATTCAACTATTTTCTTTGAATATGCATCAAAGTCAATCCCTTTTTCGTTTATAGTTTCGATTAAACATAATGTCATTGAACTATCATCTGACCAACTTCCCAATTGTTGTCCACTTCTGCCTGTTTCAATAAAGCCTTGAATATTCAACTCTTGAATTTTTTCTTTACTCATAAATTCCACGGGTACACCTACTGCATCCCCCACAACGAATCCCATAATTGCATTGCAAATTCTCTCCAATTTTTCCTCCATAGTTAATTTTTTTATCATAATTAAAAACAAGTCAAATGCTGACACTATTTAATATCTTTTTCTAATATATTTTTATATTTATAACTTTTTAATTCATATCTTACAAACCGACCTTTTGAATTAGATAAAAGTAACCTAAAAAAGGTGCATTTATCAACATCATAATAAGCATAAAACATGTTTGATATGAATTTTATGTATAAAACTTGTTTCTCTTCGTTGTAGTAAACCTTATCAACGTTTGAAGATTCAACATTTATCCATTCATTAACAATAGTTTTGTTATAAGCTTCCACGTTTTTATTACATTCTTTCAATTCTTGGCGTTTATTTACTATCTCATTCTCAAAGTATTTTGTGTTTGAATCCCAGATTAATTCAGCTATACCATATGCATCTATTACTTTGTAAGGCATTTGTAAATAAAGTCCCATCCAATTATCATAACTATACTCTCCAAATTTCGTCAATATATATACATAGTCTATCTTATGATTTATTTTAGTTATTGATTCTCTCAAATTTTGTATAGAATATCCGCTTATTGGGTTTTCATATGGGAATATTATCAAAGCAATATTATAATCTTTGTCGTTGCATGCTCTCAAAATCACCCCACCAAATTTACGAATCCCTGTTGTGTAAACTTTAAATCCTAATCTCTTATAACATTCCAAAATGATTTCTTTAAGTTCCATGTATTGATGTTTTTTAATCGACTCTGCAATTTTTTTAATTATTGGTATCTTTACCATATCTACTTTTTCATTATAAATATCATTCAATTTGATAAACTTTTCCATTTTTTCGTTATAACATTTCATCTGTTTATACTCATTCTTTTTGCTAGCAACATTCTTTTTATAGGCTCTTACTGAAAAATATCCCACAATACACAAAACAATTCCAATAGCCATAAGAATAGATGCAACCACATAAGAATTATTTATATACCCACCTATTGAAGCGCAAATAATAAATGCACCAAAAAAGTACCATATGTAAACACTCATACTTGCTTTTTGATATTTTTCTTTAAATTCAAGCTCTCTATAATCAGCGTTCATTTTTTTATATACTTCTACAGCATCTTTATCATCTACACCAAAATCCGAAGGTTGAACTTTATATTTGTTTAAGCCTGTTATTTTATCATTATAATCCGAATACTCAATCGAAAAAAAATCGCTTTTCATAATTTCCCCTATATTATATATACATTATTTAATCTTATTTCCCTTTCTGAATTTAAATAATAATAAAAAAACTTGAAATTCGTACATGCGTTTTTTACTGCGTTTTTTGAACAATTCAAAAAACATTAAATAAAAAAATGCAGACTTTCGTCTTCATTTTGGTGGCTCGCCAGGGATTCGTTATGAGCGCCAGCGAAAGGCCGAGCACGCACGCTCCCCTGACTTGCTCCGACCGGGACGTCCCGGGTTCGTTTGTTGAAAACAAAAAACGTGCTTCAAAGCACGTTTCAATCACGGGTGACTAAACCTCGTGAATTTAGAATCTGGTGGCTCACCCGGGATTCGAACCCGGGACCCCTTGATTAAAAGTCAAGTGCTCTACCGACTGAGCTAGTGAACCATGCTTGCTGGGGAGGCACCAAACTCGTTTCACGCTGACACGATTTGCTTTGCAAATCTAACAGCTACTCGTTCGGTTCCTCGTCCCAATCTCCCTCCACTTAAGGATGCCTTACGGCATTATTTGAGAAGATTTCGGTTTTGTTTGTTCCCTTTATTCATGCTTGCCAACATAGCTTCGCACGAGAGTCGCGCAATTAGACTGGAGTAAAAGTAAAATAAATCATATTTCACTTCCAACGCCCTTCTTCGCACTAGAGTCGCGCAAAATGCTTTACGCATTTTCGTTTGGCGCGTTAACAGCAAAAACAAGTGCAATCGCGCTCTGCGTTTTGCCCTGGCAAAACCTAAGCCAAAACGCAGTTTTTGCTGTGGCTGGGGTGGCAGGATTTGAACCTACGCATGCAAGAATCAAAATCTTGTGCCTTACCGCTTGGCGACACCCAATTGTTATTTTGGGGAGGGTAACATCGTCACTTCCCGTTTTGCTTCCCCTATTGCCTTCGAAGAAATCACTTCGCACGGGAGTCGCGCAAAATGCTTCACGCATTTTCGTTTGGCGCGTTAACAGCAAAAACAAGTGCAATCGCGCTCTGCGTTTTGCCTTGGCAAAACCTAAGCCTAAACGCAGTTTTTGCTGTGGCTGGGGTGGTAGGATTCGAACCTACGCAATGTTGGAGTCAGAGTCCAATGCCTTACCGCTTGGCGACACCCCATCAAATGTCTTAAACATGGGACACCGACACCGCTCTTTAAAAGAGCAAATTTTCTGGGGTGATCGAAGAGAATCGAACTCTTGACCTCCAGAGCCACAATCTGGCGTTCTGCCAACTGAACTACGACCACCATAGAATAAGGTTTTGGTGCTCCCGGAAGGATTCGAACCTTCGACCTCTGCCTTAGAAGGGCATTGCTCTATCCAGCTGAGCTACGGAAGCCCATGGAGCGGGTGAAGGGAATCGGACCCTCGCGACCAGCTTGGAAGGCTGGGGTTCTACCACTGAACTACACCCGCACATGTTGACTATGAAAGTTTATCATAGCCAACGCCAAATGTCAAGAAAATATGAAGAAATTTCATAAAAATTATTAATTTCTGAGATAGAGCTTGCTTTATTATAGATTTTTAGCCGAATATTTATTTTATTTTCACATTGCTTTCGCCTAGAAGCCCGGTCAGCTCGTTGATCAGATAGTTGTTAAGCTCCACTTTAGAACTGAAAGAAAAGGCATTTCCTGTTGAATAGCATTTGATGACAACAGGCGCTTTCCCTGGATATGACAATATGATGTTTTTGACTCTTTGATATATATCAATATCTTTTGTATCAAATCTAAGATAGAGTTTTTGCACTTTTTCTTCAACTTCTTCCTCAGCTTTCTTCCAAGGAATCAAAGCGTCAACAACAATGACAGGGCTTTTGCCGTCTCTGATAGAAACATGCCCTTTTACTGTGAGAAGCGCATCTTCTTCAATAAGGTCTTGATAGCGATTAAACATATTTGGGAATACAACCGCATCAAAAGTTCCTTCAAGATCTTCAATTGTGATGAAAGCGATGTTCTTACCAGAAAGACGTTTGACAGCTGTCACTACGCCGCCGCAAACAACATTTTGTCCATCCTTCACGGCTTCTTCCTTTGCTTCCCCCACGTCGACAGGCAGTATTTCATCGCCGTCATTGTTGCCATAATATTCTTCATCATCTTCAGAATCCATTCCTTCGTCTTTTGCGAAAGAGTCATGTTCTTCTTTGGAAATCATGCTTGAATTGAAATTGAACTTTTCAAACTTGTCAAGATAGTCATCAAGCGGATGCCCTGACAAGTATATTCCAACATATTCTTTTTCTTGCTTCAAAAGTGTCTCTTTGTTGTATTCTTTTATATTTGGATATTCAATTGCATTTGCAACTTCAGCGATCTCTTCAAAAGTTTCAAACATTGAAGTTTGTCCATTTGATGTGCTTTTCTTATCTTGAATTGCCCTGTCAATAACCATTGCATGCACTGCAACAAGCTTTGAACGATAGATTCCAAACTGGTCAAATGCGCCACCAAGAATCAAGCTTTCAACTGTTCTTTTGTTAAGTGATCCATAAGAAACCATTCTCTGAACAAAGTCTTCAAAACTTTTGAAGAGCCCGTTTTTGTTTCTCTCTTCAACTATTTGGTCAACCACGCCTGTTCCGACATGTTTAAGCGCACCAAGTCCAAAACGCATATTTCCGTTTTCAACTTTAAACTCTGTGTATGACTTGTTGATGTCAGGCGGATAGACTTCAAAGCCTTCCATTTTTGCATAGTTTGTGTAACGCTTAATAAGGTCAGCATAAGTGATTCTGTTGTTCAAAACGGCTGTTAAATATTCAATTTCATAATGCGCTTTAAGGTATGCTGTTTGATATGCAACATAAGCATAAGCAGCAGCATGAGATTTGTTGAAGGCATAGCCCGCAAACTTTGCCATTTGGTCAAACACTTTGCTTGCCACTTGTTCGTCATGACCAAGAGCGATCGCACCAGGAATAGGCTTTTTCTTGCCTTCAGGATCAGTCCAGCCATACAAGAATTTTTTGCGTTCTGGAGGAAGTTTCTCAGGCTTTTTCTTACCCATGATTCTTCGCACGTTATCCGCCCCACCAAGTGAGAATCCTGCCATAACCTGGAAGATTTTCATAACCTGCTCTTGATAAACGATACAGCCATAAGTGGTTGACAAAATTGGCTCAAGACAAGGATCGTCGTATTCAATGCTTTCAGGGTTTTTCTTACCCTTAACAAATTTTGGAATAAAGTCCATCGGACCTGGTCGATAAAGGCTGATTCCGGCGATAACGTCTTCAAGACAAGTCGGCTGCAGGTCCATCATGAACTTCTTCATACCTCCACTTTCCAATTGGAAAATGGTCATAGTATTACCTGATGAAATAAGTTCAAAAACAGCAGGATCGTTGTATTCCATCTTTGTGAAATCAATTTCAACGCCATGGTCTTCTTTGATATAGTCAATTGCCTTTTTGATGTCGGTAAGAGTTCTAAGTCCCAAAAAGTCCATTTTAAGAAGCCCGAGGTGTTCAAGCTCAGTCATATCAAACTGAGTGATAACGTCCTCTCCACTTTTCGCCATTGGAACGTTATCAAAAACTGGAGTTGGAGAGATAAGAACGCCTGCTGCGTGCATAGAAACATTTCGAGGCACGCCTTCAAGCTTGATTGCCATGTCAACAATCTTTTTGATCATATCATCTTCATCATACATTTGTTTAAGCGATGGAATGATAAATTTTTCGTCACCCTCATTATCGCTCTGCCCAAAATAGTATTTTAAAACTGGTGGTTTTTTAAGTGGCTTCCCAGGGATTTCCTTTGTGATCTTATCTACTTCTGAATATGGATAGCGAAGAACTCTCGCAACGTCTTTTATGGCGTTCTTTGCCTGCATATTTCCAAAAGTCACGATGTTGGAAACGTGATCATAGCCATAGCGGCGTTTTGAATATTCAATAACTTCGCCACGACGATCTTTACAAAAGTCAACGTCAAAGTCGGGCATTGATACACGCTCAGGATTGATAAAACGGTCAAAAAAGAGTTCATAACGCATTGGATCGACTTGCGTTATGCCCGTTGTATAAGCGACCAAGCTTCCCGCACCAGAACCTCTGCCTGGACCGACAGGAATTCCATTTTCTCTTGCAAAATTGATATAGTCCCACACAACGAGGAAGTATTCAACAAACCCAAGCTTATGGATTGTTGTAAGTTCCATTTCAATACGCTCTTTAAGCTCTGGAGTGATTTCTTTATAGTTTCTCTCTAAGCCTTCATAAGCCATTCTTCTAAGAAATGTGTAGGCGTCTTCCCCTGTATCAGGCAAATAGACAGGGATGAAGTTTTCGCTTGCCCCAAGTTGATCTTCAACTGGAACATTTGCATTGCCGCCTTCCGCTGCCTCACGAAGAGATTTTGTCCTTATTGTCACGTTGCATTTTTCAGCAATTTCATTTGTGCGGTCAAGCGCTTCAATAAAGCCTGGCAACGCTTCTTCCATTTCTTCATAAGTTTTAAGATAAAACTCGTTTGTTGAGAACCTCATTCTTTCAGGATCATCATAAGTTTTTCCCATTTGCACGCACATAAGGATGTCTTGAAGTTCGGCGTCTTCTTTGTTGAGATAATGCACGTCGTTTGTGGCAACAAGTTTGATGTCAAGTCTTTCTGACATCTCGGCAAGTTTCAACAAAACTTCTTTCTGCTCTGGTATGCCATGATCTTGAATTTCGAGGTAAAAATCATCCTTAAAAATTTCTTTAAGTTTAAGTGCAAGCTTATCAGCTTCATCAAACTGTCTTTTCAAAATGTATTGTGGAATATGTCCTGCAAGACAAGCGGAAAGGCAAATAAGCCCTTCTGAATATTCTTCGAGAAGCTTATAGTCAATTCTTGGGTGAAAATATCTTCCATCCAAAAACGCGAAAGAAGAAAGTTTTAAAAGGTTTTGATAGCCAGTGTTGTTTTTCGCAAGAAGAATAAGATGGGCAGTGTCTTCACGGTTTGAGCGTGATTTCATGTCATGAGTAATATAAAATTCTTGGCCAATGATTGGCTTAATCCCTTTCGTTACGCATGCTTCAAAAAATTTCAGTGCACCATACATATTCCCGTGGTCAGTGATTGCAACAGCCTTCCAGCCGCGATCTTTGACCATGCTTACAAGTTTTTCAATTCTCGCAAGTCCGTCAAGCAAGCTGTACTCTGTGTGAACATGCAAGTGAACAAATTCTTTCATCTCTTCTCCTTTTAAAATTTCTTCATTTTTCTTTCTTAATTATTTTTCTTTTAAAATGTCAGCAATTTTGATAAGCCGTCTAAATCTGTGATTAAGTCCGCTTTTTGTAAGCCGAATTGTCGAAAGCTTCAGAAGTTCTTCCATGCTTTCTTGCTGATTGGCAAGTCTTAACACAGCCACCTCTTGCAAGTCTTCTGGAAGACTGTCAAGCCCGATCTTTCGGTTTATAAGATTGATCGCCTCAACTTGCTTCATGCTTGCTTCAATTGTTTTGTTTATGTTTGCATTGATGCAATTGACTTGACGATTAACCGTGTTTCTAAGCCCTCTGTTTGCCATTTCGTTTGACAAGTTCAAGACACTTTGACCAGCGCCAACAAGTGCCAAAAGGTCCTTGATCGCTTCAGAGTCTTTAAGATAAAGCACAAAAACTTTTTTACGCTCAACAAGTTTTGAAACAATTCCAAACTCGCTTAAAAGTTCTTGCAAGTCTTTTAAAAACTCGTATGTGTGCGATGCGAACTCAAGGTGATAGCCAGTCGTCGCAGTCTGCGAGCCAAGTTCACTAAGCTTAATGCTTGAAGTTGAGCAGCCAAGATATGCACCAATGACAAAATGCCTCTTGCCTTCTTCGTCTTGAATAATGTTTCGATCAATATTTCTTTTAATGCTGAGCCCTTCTCCAAATTCCAAAATTCCACAGTCAATCAGTACCCTCTCCGAAATGCTTAGTGGAAACATAATGCGATAATAAGTTGTTTTATTTATGATATAGTCATCGCTTATTTCAAGAGTTAAGCTGTCGCCATAGAGTTTCTTAACAATTGCATTTGCATAGTCAAAAATTTCTTTGAGATCAGTCACAAGATCTGCTCGGAGTCCTTCATTGTTTTTGGTCAGTTGTCCGCAAGCATGAAAAAGACCCGATAGAAGTGCAATGCCACAGTCTGCGTCTTCAATCGGTGACTCCATTATTTCAAATTTTGAATCTTTTGAGAAACTCAAAGTTTAACCTCTTTTGTTATGGAATTTTGGCAACTTGTCCACATTTGCGATTTGCGAAAGTGGAATGCCGAGTTTAAATATCAAATTTAGTCCTTGATTACATTCGCCAACTCTATCAGGAGTATGCGCATCAGAACCAAGAATAAACTTAACGCCCTCTCCAGCCATGATGTCAAGATCACGCTCGGAAACATTTATTCTTTTTCCGTTAAGTTCAATATACGTTCCTTTTTCTTTGGCAAGTTTTGCAACTGCCAAGGCATCGACTGGAAATTCGTAGTTTATATGGGTGATAATGTCAATAGGATATTTGTCAAGGGCTTTCAAATAAGCTGTTGTATTTCGATTTATTCTCTCTTTGCTTGGCGCAAAAGGAGTCCCAATAAGATGTGGAAGGCTAAGCTTCCAAAAATCTTCATTTCGATCCATGTGAACCAGTTTATGAAAACCCATTGAAAGCACATCAAGAAATTCAAAATCTTCAACTTTGACGTCTATGTTTCCATTTTGAGAAATAAGGTTTGCTTCCACTCCCAAAAGGATATCCACACCAGTAACTTCTTTGGCGTTTAGGATGTCTTCTTTTATATCTTGTATATCTCGTCTTCTTATGCCAAAAAGCATATGGTTAAAGCCATGGTCAGTGATGGCGATTTGCTTAAGCCCTTTTTCGTTTGCAACTGATGCATTTTCAAGCACTGTCCCTTTGCCATGACCATGACGAGAATATTTTGTGTGTGTATGATAATCCCCTAAGATGTTCATCTTTTCTCCTATTAAACTTAACTAAATTATACAAAACTCTATTTATTTTTGCAAGCAATCAGCTCTTTTGAATCTAAGATTATTGTCACAGGCCCATCATTGTGCTGTTTGATCTGCATATCAGCGCCAAAAACACCGGTCTTAACATCAATTCCATAGGAAAGGAGAGCTTCTTTCAACTTGTTATACAACATTTCAGCCTGTTCTGGCATTTCCGCATCAAAAAAGCTTGGCCTATTGCCACGAATACAATCAGCATAGAGAGTGAATTGACTTATAAGCAAGATTTGTCCATTGCATGCCTGCAAATCTAAATTCATTCTTTCATTTTCGTCTTCAAATATTCTCATTTTGGCGATTTTCTTTGCCAGCAATTCTATTTCCTGCTGTCCATCACCCTTCCCGACGCCAAGATAAACGCAAAATCCTTTGCCAATCTCTGAAATAAGCTGATTGTCAACTGATAAACTCGCACTTTTTACTCTTTGAATAACTGCTTTCATTTCCTTCCTCTTTTTAACATTTTATCATAAAACATTTTGATAGCCAAATATAAAAGCCTTAAAAATCGACAAAAAATCGACTAAATTTAGTCGATCTATCAAAGTTATATTAATTTCAAACCTGCGCGCAATTCGTTATCTTCCTGATATACGGCACTTGTTTTTTTGAACGCATCTGATTGAGTTGCTTGAGTGAGCAGTATATCAAAAAATAAGTTATCCGCAATTGAAATTCTGCGCAAGCCTTCGCCAATTGAAGTTGCAACGTCATTTATTGAATATAGACTTAGTGGGCAAGACTTCAAGGCATCAACAGGTCTTCTTTTTGCTATGAAAGAAAATGATTTGACAAGATTTTGTGTCAATTTGATTTGTTTTTGTTTGTCTACAACACCATTCTTTTCAAAAGAAGAAGTGAGCGATTCTTCGCTGTCTTTTTTAAGAATTATTTTTTTCTTTTTCACTCTTCCAAACTTAAATATTATTGAGTTGTTGTCACATACGCAGCTATATCCATATTTAAGTAATTCGAACATACATTTCTCCTTTAATACAATATCATTCTATTTTAATTTCAAAAATTTTGTCAACGCTATTTTTTTACATTTCTTTTCTTTTTTGTCGAAAAGTTTGCTAAGCGCGATATAAAATAATTTCATTAATTTTGTTCATTTATTATTACACAATAAAAAAATGCAATTATAAAACTGCAATTTTTTAAAAATAAAAAAGGTCTTGCATTTCAAGACCATTTTTATTAGATCAATTTGATTCTTACCATTGAAGCAGTATCCCCGCGACGCTCGCCAAGTTTGATGATTCTTGTGTAACCACCGCCTTGACCAACTTCCTTAGCTCTTTGAGCATATTTTGGGGCATAAACATTGAAAATCTTTTCAAGAAGAGGGTGATTGATGCCTTTTGTTCTTGCAACAAATGCATCTTTGCTCTCTTTTGGTTTTCTTTGTTCTTGTCTGTCATAAACGTATGACATAATTTGTCTTCTAGCATGCAATTTCTTTGGCCCGTCATTTGAAACAGTTGTCTTAACTTTAACGCCCTTTTCGTCCTTAATTTCTTTTTCAACTTTAACGATGTCTTCATAAGAGTTGATCGCAAGGGTTAAGATCTTTTCTGCTTGGCTTCTAACTGACTTTGCTCTAGCTTCTGTTGTTTCAATTTCTCCATACCAGAGAAGGTCAGAAACAAGGCCTCTAATAAGGGCATTTTTTTCTTTGCTTGGTCTTCCCAATTTTGCGTTAGCCATAATATTCTCCTTTAAAAAGTTTAATCTTCATCTTTGCGAAGTGAGAGTCCATAGCTTTCAAGTTTTGCAATCACTTCATCAATACTCTTGATGCCGAGGTTTTTCACTTTAAGCATATCAGCTCTTGACTTCTTTGTGAGGTCTTCAATAGTGTTAACACCAGCCCTCTTTAAGCAGTTATAAGAACGAACAGAAAGATCCATTTCCTCAATTGGAAGTTCCATAAGCTTAATTTGCTTATCTTCTTCACGAGAAACAAGAATTTCCACATTGCTCATTTGAGCGCAAAGTTCAACAAAAACTTCGATGTGTTCAACAATGATTTTGCCAGCAAGAGCAACAATTTCTCTTGCAGAAGTTGTGCCGTTTGTTTCAATTTCAAGAACAAGTTTGTCAAAGTTCACACTTTGTCCAACACGAGTGCTTTCAACGTTGAAGTTCACTTTCTTAACAGGCGAGAAAAGTGAGTCCATAGCGATGAAATCGATGTTTTCAAACTTGGTTTTGTTGATTGTGTTTGGAACATATCCTCTTCCATTGCCTACCATGATATCCATGTCAAGCACAGCACCGTCGTCCATAGTGCAAATGTGAAGATCTGGATTCAAGATTTCGATATCGCTGTTTTCTTCAAAATCTTTTGCAGTAACTTCACCAGCGCCAGTTTTACGAAGGTGGAGATATGTCACATATTCTCTGTCCTTATTACTTGATTTAAGCGCCAAAGACTTGAGGTTGAGGATGATGTCAACGACATCCTCAGTCACTCCTCTGATTGTTGAGAATTCATGAGCAACGCCAGCAATTCTCACAGCGATTGGAGCAGTTCCTGGAAGAGCAGAGAGAAGAGTTCTTCTCATTGCGTTTCCAAGAGTGATTCCATATCCTTTTTCAAGAGGCTCAACAGTAAATCTTGCAAAACTTCCATTGTTGTTTTCTTCACAAGAAATTTTAGGTCTTTCCATATTCATAATATTTTGCCCTCCACTAAATTATCTCGAATACAATTCGACAATAAGTTGTTCTTTGATATCTGGGTCGATATCTTCTCTGCTAGGAAGTGCTACAATTTTCCCAGTAAGAGTGTTTGTATCAAATTCAAGCCATTTTGGCATAACAACTTTCATGCCTTTAAGAGATTTGAATGCATCAAGTTCTTGCTTGCTTTCTTTGATTGCAATCACATCGCCAACTTTAACTCTGAAAGAAGCGATGTCAACTCTCTTTCCATTGACTGTGATATGACCATGATTTACGATTTGACGGCATTGCTTTCTGCTTGCGCCGATACCCATGCGGTAAACAACATTGTCAAGTCTTCTTTCGATAAGAGAGAGCATGTTTTCACCAACAATACCCTTCATTCTTCCAGCATCTTCATAGTAGTCTCTGAATTGTTTTTCAAGAATGCCATACATTCTTTTTACTTTTTGTTTTTCACGAAGTTGTGTGCCATATTCTGAGAAAGTCACTCTTCTTCTTGAGTTGCCGTGTTGTCCAGGGATAACAGGGCGTCTTTCCATAGCGCATTTCTTTGTTGTACAACGCTCACCTTTAAGAAAAAGCTTGCAACCTTCGCGTCTGCACTGACGGCAGTCAGGTTCAATAGTTCTTGCCATATTCCTTTCTCCTTTTAAACTCTTCTTGTCTTAGGAGGTCTGCAACCGTTGTGCGCGATTGGCGAAACATCCTTGATCATAGTAACATTAAGGTCGCAGTTTTGAAGTGATCTGATTGCAAGCTCACGTCCAGAGCCAGGTCCTTTAACAAAAACTTCAACACTTGCAATTCCGTGTTCTTTTGCAACTTTTGCAGCGTCTTCTACGAAAGATTGAGCTGCGAAAGGAGTGCTTTTCTTTGAACCTTTAAGTCCAAGTTTACCAGAAGTGCACCAAGACAAAACGTTGCCTTGGCAATCAGTAAAGCAAACAATTGTGTTGTTGAAAGAAGTTTTGATATGAACTTGTCCAACTGATATATTTTTGCTAACTCTTTTCTTAGTTTTAGTTGTTTTCTTTGCAGTTTTCTTAACAGCCATTTCCTACTCCTTACTTTCCTTTCTTTGAGCTTCCAGCTACAACCTTCTTAGGTCCTTTTCTAGTTCTTGCGTTGTTTCTAGTGTTTTGACCTCTTACAGGAAGACCCTTTCTGTGACGAATGCCACGGAAGCAACCCATTTCATTGAGTTTTTTAATGTCCATGTCGACTTTTTTGCGAAGTTCACCTTCAACGATGACATTATGTTCGATATAATTTCTAAGTTTAGCAACTTGATCGTCAGTCAAATCTTTAACGCGAACGTCTGCGCTAACGCCTGTTGCTTCACAAATTTTGTTGGATGTTACCCTGCCGATTCCATAGATGTAAGTAAGACCGAGTTCCAATCTCTTTTCTCTTGGTAAATCCACACCAGCAATTCTTGCCATTTATAAATTCCTCCAATTTTAATTTTTTTTTTAGCCTTGAACTTGTTTGTGCTTAGCGCTCTTTGAGCAGATGACCATAACTTTGCCTTCTCTCTTAA
>CAOKRZ010000017.1 GCA_948471335.1 uncultured Christensenella sp.
GTGGATCATCATCTGGTTCTACTACTGGAGGTTCAACCTCTGGTGGATTTTCTTCTGGTGGTTCAACCTCTGGTGGATTTTCTTCCTCATTTTTGTTGTCTTCGTCATCCTTAAAGAAATCGTCATAATCAATTTTATCATCTGGAACTGATGGTTTTGTTTCTATATCTGTTGTACCACTTGAGGCTGGTGGCGGAACCATCTCTTCCGGTTTATCTGTTAGGATTATTCCTAAGCCAACGCTTAACCCTATCACCAGTATAATTGCTATCGGCATAACTATTTTAAGTAATATATTCTTCATCTGTGCCCGTCCATTTTTAGCCTTTTTTTTACATTTTTCGACATTCGTATTGTATCATAAATCTATCTGAAAACCAAATGAAAAGGCAAAGATTTTTTTAATATTTAATTTTATTTCAGCATTTGTTTCAAGAATCTTCCAGTATGGCTTTCTGGAGAAAGAGCGACCTGCTCTGGAGTTCCAGCTGCGACAATAGTTCCGCCGCCGCTTCCACCTTCTGGTCCCAAATCTATCAAATAATCTGCCGATTTGATGACATCAAGGTTATGTTCAATAACGACAACGCTATTTCCATTTTCAACCAATCTGTCAAGGATTTTTACAAGCTTTTTTACATCAAACATATGAAGCCCTGTTGTTGGCTCATCAAGAAGATAAATTGTTTTACCGGTTGATTTTTTTGAAAGCTCCGTTGCAAGTTTAACTCTTTGAGCTTCGCCGCCTGACAATGTTGTCGCGGGCTGGCCGAGTTTGATGTAGTCAAGCCCGACATCATGAAGCGCTTGAATTTTGTTTTTGATGCTTGGGATGTTTTCAAAGAATTTGAGAGCTTCTTCAACAGTCATTTCAAGCACATCTGAGATTGTTTTCCCTTTATATTTCACTTCCAAAGTTTCACGGTTATATCTTTTCCCCTTGCACACTTCACAAGGAACAAGAATGTCAGGAAGAAAATACATTTCAATTTCCTTCACACCAGCGCCTTCGCACACATCACAGCGGCCGCCTTTTATGTTGAAAGAAAACCTGCTTGGAGTGTATCCTTTTGCTTTTGCCTCTTGAGTGCTTGCAAAAAGTTCCCGAATAGGCGTAAAGATCCCAACATATGTTGCGGGATTAGAACGTGGAGTCCTTCCAATTGGAGACTGATCAATAGCGATAACTTTGTCAAGTTCTTTCACGTTTTCAATTTTTGAGAACTTGCCATTTTCAAGTCTGCTTCCATTTAATGTGTTTGAAAGATAAGGATACAAGATGCCATTGACAAGGCTTGACTTCCCGCTTCCAGAAACACCAGTCACGCAAGTGAAAACACCTAGAGGAATGTCAACGTCGATATCCTTCAGATTGTTTTCGCATGCACCTTTAACTTTCAAAAACTTGCTTGGTTTGCGTCTTGTTGAAGGAACTTCAATTTGTTCCTCTCCGCGCAAGAATTTTGCAGTGACTGAATCCTTAACTTTCATGACATCGTCAAGTGTGCCATTTGCAACAATTTGACCGCCGTGAACTCCGGCATAAGGTCCAACATCCACCACCCAATCGGCTGTGCGAATGGTGTCTTCGTCATGTTCGACAACAATAAGCGTATTGCCAAGATCACGTAGATGTTTCATTGTGCCAATCAATCTTTCATTATCTCTTTGGTGAAGTCCAATGCTTGGCTCATCAAGAATATACAAAACGCCTGAAAGCCCACTGCCTATTTGCGTTGCAAGCCTGATTCTTTGCGCCTCTCCGCCAGACAAGGTTTCGGCAGAGCGTGAAAGAGTCAAATAGTCAAGTCCAACATCGGACAAAAATTTGATACGCGCGTTGATTTCTTTCAAAATGCTTTCAGCAATTTGTTGCTTGGCTTGTGTAAGTTTCAAGTTTGCAAAGTATGGCACAAGCTCGCCAACTGACATTTCACAAGTTTCAACGATGTCTCGCTTGCCTATTTTAACTGAAAGCGCACTTTCGTTAAGCCTCTTTCCGTGACAAGTTGGGCAAGTTTGCTCACGCACAAATTTTGATATTTCAAGCTTGATAAAATCACTTTTGCTTTCAACAAGTCTTCTTTTTAAGTTGTTTATAATTCCTTCAAAAGAAAGCGCTTTTTTGCCGTTGTAATGCTCAAAAGTTTTGTTCTTTTTTTCGTCCTCAAACAGATCAAGCTCTTCCCCATTGTTGCCGTAAAGCAATATATCAAGTTGCTCTCTAGGCAGACTTTTGATTGGTTTATCAAGCGATATCCCATATTTTCTTGCAAGAGCGGTGAAATATCTCCCCGCCATTGCACCATCAAATCTCCAGCCAGTGATATCAAATGCGCCTTCTCTGATCGATTTGTTTCCTTCTTTAAGAATAAGTGTCTCATCAATATCAGTTGTTACACCAAGCCCCAAACAAGTTGGGCATGCACCGTATGGTGCATTGAACGAGAAAAGCCTTGGTGTGATTTCTTCAAGCGTCCAGCCACAAGTTGGACAAGCATAATTGGTGCTGAAAAGTGTTTCTTCCCCGTCACGATCAACAATAACCAAGCCTTCAGCAAGCTTGATTGCAGTTTCAAGGCTGTCTGTAAGTCTTGAATTTATTCCATCTTTCAAAACGATTCGGTCAACGACAACACGAATGTTGTGTTTAAGGTTTTTATCAAGATTGATTTCTTCATCAAGATTCCAAACGTTTCCGTCCACTTGAACTCTGACATATCCACTCTTTTTAAGGCTTTCAAAAACTTTTGCAAAAGCACCCTTTTGACCTCTGACAATTGGAGCAAGAATTTGAAGTTTGCTTCCCTTTTCCATTTCAAGCACGGAATCAACAATTTGATCTATGCTTTGCTGTTCAATTGGCTTGTTGCAATGTGGACAATATGGCACGCCAACACGTGCATACAAAAGCCTGAGATAGTCATATATCTCAGTCACAGTTCCAACTGTCGAACGAGGATTGTGATTGGTCGTCTTTTGGTCAATTGAAATGGCAGGAGAAAGCCCGTCAATTGATTCAACATCAGGCTTTTGTGCTTGCCCCAAAAATTGACGTGCATAAGCAGACAAACTTTCGATATATCTTCTTTGTCCTTCTGCAAAGATCGTGCCAAAAGCCAACGAACTTTTTCCAGAACCACTGACTCCAGTGAATACAACAAGTTTGTTTTTAGGGACCTCTAAATCGACATTTTTAAGATTATTCTCTTTCGCTCCGCGTATAACTATTGAATTTTTCATGCCTTAATTATACCACTTTTAAGCTTAACTAACAATAAAATACACAAATTTAATTGAATGCATAAAAAAAGTCTTACTAAAAAGACTTTTTATTTAAATTCGATGTTTGGTCTTGGATTTAAAGTCACATTGCCAGTGTTTGGTTTAAAAGCATTAAACACAGGTGTTTCTTCAAGAGATTCTACAGCCCTTTCACTCATTTGAGCAATTTTTGAAGTGCCGTTATAAACCAGCTGATAGTTCTTGCCTTCACTTGCAAGCGTGATTGTATAGTTGCCACCAAGAGACTTGACTTCGCTGATTGAATATTCCCCGCTCTCAACTTTTGCTTTGACGTCATATAAAGCTTTGCTGTAAGCATTTTGTGCTTGAGTCAAATTGATGTCAAAATCATCACCATTGACAACTTCACTTTTTGTTGCAGTGGTTGTGTCACCTTCCACAATAAGTATATATTGAATGTCATTATCAATCCAAATTTCATGACGCTTTCCTTCAGTAGTCAAATCTACATAGCCTTGGTTTCCAATCCAATTAGAAACCTCGCCATCTTTAACATAACTGAACGACTCAACTGTTTTTATATCATTTTTGTTTGAAATGATTTTAAAAACGCTTAAGAAATATTCTTTGTTTGAAACAACTTTAACGTTGTACGATTTTACTTCATTTTTATACTTCACCAAGATTTCATAAGTTCCAATTTTCTTTGAATCAAATTTGCTTGAATCAACCTCATAATCTTGAACGTTATAATAATTTCTGTCGCCGTCATGAGCTTTAACAACAAGCCCAGCATAAGTGAACTGCTCACCAACATAGAACTCTGTTTGCGCGTTTTGGATATCAATCGCCATAGTGCTTTTCGAAATAAAAGCGCCTGAAAGGTGGAAGCCCAAAACTACAAAAAGTGCAGCGAAAATAATTGCTGAGATAGAAGCAAATAAAATTTTCTTTTTCATATATCCTCTCTTTAACAAAAAGTTTATCACATAAGACAAATTTTGTCAACTTTCGATAGCCCTACTTTGAAAGTTGTTTTCTTAGTTCTTGAATCTGTGTGCGAAGCTCAATCGCTCTTTCAAAGTCAAGCGATGCTGAAGCGATTTTCATCATGCCCGCAAGTTTTTCAATCTCTTTTGGAATATCTTCTTTACTAAGCTTGCCATCACTGACTTTCTTAGAAATTTCCAAAGTGTTAGAAATAGGTTTAACAATTGTTTTCGGTGTTATTCCATTTTCTTTGTTGTATCTTTCTTGAAGCTCTCGGCGTTTTTCAGTTATCTCAAGTGCCCTGCGCATAGAGTCAGTAATAACATCGGCGAACATGATAACCTTTCCGTTTGCATTACGCGCGGCACGCCCAATTGTTTGAATCAGCGCGCCTTCAGGCATATCAAGCCCTTCTCTTAAAAGATTGATTCCCACAAGAATATCAAACTCACCGCTGCGAAGACCATTGATGATTTCAACACGCTCCATTGTGTCAATCTCTGAATGCATATATTTCGTTTTGAAATCATGCTCCTGAAGATATATTGTGAGGCTTTCCGCCATTTTCTTTGTCAGTGTTGTAACAAGCACGCGACTGCCTTTGTCAATAATCTTCTTCGCTTCAACCATCAAAACTTCAATTTGATCTTTGATTGGCTTCACTTCAATAAGTGGATCAAGAAGCCCTGTTGGTCGGATGACCTGCTCAACAACTTGTCCAGCGCGAGAAAGTTCATATTTCGCTGGCGTAGCCGAAACATAGATGACCTGACCAAGTTTTGAATTAAATTCATCAAATGTCAGTGGCCTATTGTCTCTTGCCGCTTCAAGACGGAAGCCGTAGTCAACAAGAGAAGTCTTTCTTGCTTTGTCTCCGTTGTACATTGCGCGCACTTGAGGAAGAGTCATATGGCTTTCGTCAATGATTGTCAAGAACCCTTTTGGAAAATAGTCAATCAGTGTGTAAGGCGCTTCGCCCGGTTTTCTTCCGTCAAAATATCGTGAATAGTTTTCGATGCCGCTGCAATAGCCAACTTCGCGCATCATCTCCATATCATAAGCAACACGCTGACCTATTCTTTCAGCTTCAATATGCTTTTCTTGCGCTTTAAAATTGTCAATTGCAATAAGCCTGTCTTCTTCGATTTGCTTTAATGCTCTTTCCATTCTTTCTCTGCCAACTGCATAGTGCGTCGCAGGATAAATTGTCGCAACTTTGAGTTCATTGACCGCCTTGCCTGAAACAGGATCAAACTCATACAGCCTGTCAATTTCGTCGCCAAAAAATTCCACTCTCAATGCAAGCTCTGACTGATTGGCAGGAAAGATGTCAAGCGTGTCACCTTTAACCCTGAATGTAGAACGCTTAAAATCAACATCGTTTCGATTGTATTGAATGCCGATAAGCCTTGCAATCACTTCGTCACGATCAATCACATCGCCTTCACGTAAAGAAATGTGCAAGTTATAATATTCATCCGGATTTCCAAGACCATATATGCAAGAAACAGATGCAACAATGATGACGTCGTCACGCTCAAGAATTGACGAAGTGGCAGATGAGCGAAGTTTATCAATCTCGTCATTGATTGCCATATCTTTTTCAATATAAGTATCAGAAGAAACAATATAAGCCTCTGGCTGATAGTAGTCATAATATGAAACAAAATATTCCACGCGGTTTTTTGGAAAAAACTCACGAAACTCATTGCAAAGCTGTGCAGCCAAAGTCTTATTGTGAGCGATCACAAGTGTGGGCCTTTTAACACGCTCAATAATGTTTGCCATAGTGAAAGTTTTGCCCGACCCAGTCACGCCCAGCAAAACCTGCTCTTTGAGTCCGTCTTCAATCCCTTCCACAAGCTTATCAATTGCATGCGGCTGATCCCCTGACGGCCTATACTTTGAAATCAACTTAAATTCATCTTTCATATTTTTTATTTTACCACAAATAGCTTAAAATCTACAACAAAATAAGAAAACAATCAGTTCATCCCCATTATTCTTGCCTATAAAAAGAAAAAACAGGAAACCTCCTGTTTAATTCTCTCTACCAACCAAATAATCAATGCTTTCTTTATAAAAATCCGCCAATGCCCACAAAATTTCAATAGGAACTGAGCGAGCTCCCGTCTCGTAACGATTGTAAACAACACTACTTATACCCAAATGCTCACCCACCTGCTTTTGCGTCATTCTTGCTTCAATTCTCATTTCTTTTAATCTCAAATTTACTTTTATCATTACTTTAACCTTCGCTATCATTGTACCAATGTGGAACATAAATATGTAAAATACTGACAAAATGGTAATCAACCTTCTTTTCCAAAAATATAATCAATTGAGACCCCATAAAAGTCTGCAAGTCTACATATATCTTCTGCCGAAATTAATCTTTTGCCTTTTTCATAGCGATTATAGGCTGCTTGCGTAATATTAAGAAAATTTGCAACTTGGGCTTGCGACAATTCTTTTTCATTACGCAATTCTAACAATTTCTCTCCAACTTTTTCGTAAAATCCCTTGTTCATTTGTTGACATTGTACCATTTTGGTGATAAAATGACTTTAACTATACCATAATGGTATTGCGAGGGAGGTATGTTTAATATGGATAAAATAAATTTAGAACAAATGATTTACGAAGAGTGGCAAAATTTAAAGAAAACAAAAACTTCTTTGTATAAAACTCAAGATGAAGTAAGGCTATTGGAGACTTTATCTGAGAAAGAAAAATTGCTCTATAAAAACATTATATCAATGAGAGACTGCGAATCTGCTTTTCAAGAAAAAGAAATTATCATATTTGTTTTAAAATACATTTCTAAGCTGTGCAACCCTCCAAAAGCTCTATTCTTTGACTAAACACTTTCACCCCTTAAAAATAGCCTTTAATATAATACCAAACACAAAGCTGACGGTTGCGAGAAACATGCTTCTTAGAATAAGCAGCCCAAGCGCCTTACGGGATTTCTTTGCATCAGTGATGTAAGAGATACCTTTTCTTTTCAAGTTGACGCAATAGTAGTATCCGTTTTTCGAATCCGAGACCACAAAATCAAGGTAGTTATCATTTGAAAGCGAGGCGAGAATTTCATCAATTTCAGCCACTGAAAGCACTGCTTTATTGCAAAGCGCCTCGGCAATTTCATTGGGCGAAACAAGCTGTGTCTTCTTCCCCGAACACACTTTACAAAGATAAGTCATCACCAGTTTCTCTTTCCTAGTGGACACCGATCCTTTTGCCCTCCTGTTTTTTTAATTAAGTTTTGACTAAAAAAGCGCATTTTATCCCACAAATATTTATATTTAAAAACGCATAAGCGGCAGGAAAAAAGGCAAAAATTTTGATATGTTAGATTTAAAATCACAAACCGTGCTTAAAATTCTCATCAAAGAGTGCAAAAATGGAGGCTATAAGATCATCGAAACAAGCGATATCATTTCCGCTTTGCCAGAGCGGTACAAAACCGACGCCGAGGGTCTAAAAAACATTTTGACGTATTTGGAGCATTCCGACTGCATCTCAATTAAGTACGATGACGACGGAGTTTATTGCCTCGCCGTGCTTCCTTATGCTTACAAAATGGTTGAAACAAAACAGGAGCAAAAAAAGAAGGGCATCACCCTTCCTTTGAAAATATATATCATAATTTTCTTTCTCTCTTTTGCAGCAAGCTTTTTAGGAGCTCTGCTGTCAAAGCTTATTTATTTCTAAAAAAATTCGCGCACTTTGCTATGATATGTGAAAGAGTATACTCCATCTTCCCCAATAAGAATATGGTCAATAAACGTTACTCCAAGTGTAGCGCAAAGGTTCGACAGATATTCAGTTGCGCTTTTGTCTTGTCCGCTTGGCGTAGCCGCTCCGCCAGGATGGTTATGAGTTATAAACACCATTGCAGCCTTCGTCGATGCAAGAAAGTTTGAAATCTGAAGAGGTGTGATCCCCACCATATTGATACTTCCAGAAGCAAGCTTTCGTCTGCCAATAATGTTCTTCATGCAATCCACGCCAACAATATACAATTCTTCAACTGTTTTGAATCTCAGCAGTTGTTCACAATAATCATAAATTCCAGTGTATTCCTCAAGGTTTTCACGTTTCGTCCTCTTGCACGTCGTGTATACAAAAAAGATCTCTACAAGTTGCTTAAGCATCTTCGCCGCTCGCTCACCAACGCCATATACGCTTGTCAGTTCGTTTTCATCAGCTTCAAGCACACTCGCTACATTGCCAAATTTGTCAAGCAGTCTATGCGCAAGCGGATTTGTGTCTCCTCTCGGAAATATGTAGAAAAGAATAAATTCCATCTGTTGAATCTCACTAAGTGTATCAAGCCCCGCCCGACACACAGTCTCTAAAAGTCTCCCCCTGTGTCCAGCATGCATATTTTTATCTTCAACGTTTTTCATATTCTCTCCTTTTCTTTTGTCGAATTTTGTAAGTTTTTGTCAATAACTATTGTATTGACTTTGTTTGCAAGTCGAATTTTGGCGGATATTGTCGTAAATTGACTCACCGCCATTATCCTTGACTTGTTTTTTTTGTTTAGTGCTTTGCTGTGTCGAAATTTATCGAATTTTGTCAATAACTTAACGCTTTGATTGTCGAAAATTGTCACATTTCAGCACTTTTGTAAAATCTGTCGATTTTTGTTGTTTTATGTCATTTTTGTAAAACCTGTCGATTTTTGACATAAACGGTCATTTTTGTAAAACCTGTCGAAAAATATCCACTTTTGACATTTTTGTAAAAACGGTCGATTCTTGTCGAATTTTAGGGAATTTTAGCAGATCGACTAAACTTGCAACTAGTTTGAATGCCAGTTACAACCTTCCCAATAGCCGTAGCCTTTTTCCTCATCTGCATTTGTGAAAGCTTTTATCAGATCTGCTGGATCGTGCTGATCATAGAAGAAAGTATATATTGAGGCCACAAATCGTTTGTATCCATAGAAACTAGCTAGTTTTTTACCATCAGCACCGTAAATTCCAATTCGATCTTTCGTATTTGAAGCTAGACCATCTTTTATTACTCTTATTCCTCCAGATCCAGTAGCTGAAGTATTTGTTATCGCTAGTTGTCCACTATTGCTATTCCAAGCAGTCCCAAACTTGCAAGTGCCTTCAGCAGATTTAGTCTTCTGCACGTCAGGTTTTTGCGCTATATTTTCAGCAATAGAGTCTGGAATATGTTCAGCATCCACTTTCGCAGCCCCATTATCTTTACCATTTTTAGATGGTTGAGTACTGCCGTTATTTCCGCCATCACCAGACTTAATAAAGCCATAGTTGGTAATATCTGTACCATAAATACTTCCGCCTGCCCCACCGATTTGATTGTAAGTCTTCCCGTCCGTTTGGGTTTGAGAATTAATTGAATATGAATTTCCATTAGCACCATTCCCAGCTATAAGAGTTCCAAAATTTCGAATACTTTTTAATTCTGTGCTACCGTATGTGAAGAATACTGAATTTCCATTTCCTGGAATCGCTAATCTTGAACCGTTTCGAGCTGCTAGGGAAATAAAGCTATAAAATTTGTCACCTTTCACACTACTTGAAATTATAGTAGAGCTTGGAGCAGTTTCCCCCCCATTATTAGCAATCCACATAGATGAACTTTCTTTAACTATTGAACCATAGGCTGAAATATTATAATATGTTCCTTTAGGCAAGAAGCTACCATTTGACAAAATTTCAAGTAAGTTTGTATTTTTTATTACCTTTGATTCTATTAATTTACCACTGTTTCCAAATTCAATTGAATAACCATTCCCTGAAACTTGCTTAGAGTAAGTAGTTTGAGAATTGATATATACATCTTCGATTAAAACATAACCACTAGGACTTGTTGCAGTTGTCCCACCTGACTTATTGCCTATAAATTGATAGTTGTTATTTGCAATAGTTATGTCATCGCTTGTTTTTAAGCCATAAGATGTCTGTATAGATGGTTTTGAAACACTTCCGCTAACAAATGTTGGATTATAAGTATTTAAATAACCTGTATAAGCATTTACTCCTTCGTTTGTCGCAATGTCGCCATTCTTAATTCCGTCGTAGAAATTCACTTGAAGGAGTTCATAATTCTTGTAATATTCTTCTACGACATGATCAACGTCACTAGTCCAGAAATGTATTTCATAAGGCACTTTGACCGCGATTGAACACGGAATCTTTGAATTCTCTTGTGAAAGTATTTCAAATTCACTTGGGTCATCTAAAGAGGTTCTTCTGACATAAGCTGTATTAAAAGTCCAATCACCTGCAAGATGCCCTGTCCCCGAAGACCCTTCAAATGATGTATGCAATCCATATTTATTTTCATCTATTGAAACTCTAGACAATAATTTCCCTATACATATTATTTCTGCATATTTATCTATACCTAAATAACCTGAAAGAGTATAAAATTGGGAGTCTTCTGCAGCCAAGAATGCACATTTGTCTGCATTGTCTACCCACATAACTGGGATACCTAAAACTGTTCCACCTTTCATCTCTGGTTCTGGAGAATCTATAACTATTCCATCCGCAACATATGGGGCATTTGCGTCACAACCGTTTGTTTCTTCTTTAATATTGTTGGTGCCATTTCCAACAATTGGCTGTGCATAAACGTTAATATTTTGGCCGCTTATTTGAAATAAGTCCACATAACTAATAATGTAATTATCTCCGTCAACCTTGGCTTCCAAAACTATACTTACACTAGGATCTTTGCCTAACGCTTCAATAGAGCCTTCGTTATAACAAGAAGAAATTGATTGATTTTCATTGTTTGATTGATTTTCATTGTCATTTTTTTCTATGTATCCAACAATTCCGCCAGCATGCGAAATGCAGCCATCCCCTACTTCTTTATTTCCAGCTTTAACCATACCTGAGTTGTAAGAATTTTGAATATCTACACTATTTTCAGCAAAACCAACAAGCCCGCCAGCCCTGTAATCTGCTGAAAGTTCGCTTACGTTGCTTGCATCACCTCTATAACCAGCAATAACAGAGTTTGCGTTATAAGAATTTGATATTGTTATTTGAGAGTTCGCCGAACCAACAAGTCCGCCAATGTTGCTTGTGGATCCTGAGCCTGCGCCCCAAGATTCTATTGGTGCATAGTTTGCTGAATAACTAATAGTAAGGTTTCCGCCTGTTACTTTCCCAACAAGCCCACCGACATTGGCTGTTTCTTTGCTTAACACCATCACAAGGTTTGTTACTGCTGTGAGGAATGTTGCGCCTGTTGAGGTTGTTGCCAAGCCACCAACATCGCCTGAATTTTTGACAATTCTTCCTGAGATTGTCATGTTTGAAACGGTTGTGTCGTTAAGCGCATTTGCAAGCACTGGCCCTGACATTGCAGTTTCACTTCCATTTGTGATACGAAGGTTTGTGATTGTTGCATTTGTAACTGCCGGATTACTAAACATTGTCGCATAGAAATTATCAAGAGTCTTGCCATTTCCGTCAAAATTCTTAGTGATTGATGTTTGTCCGCTTTCCGTCTTTTCAACTTTTGGAATTCCAATTTCCCACGTTTCACTTTTATAACTTTCAGTCTTGCTTGCATCTATATCATAAAGCAAGAATGCTTGAGAGATATTGCTGAGGCTGCTAAAATCAACATTTTTTAACACCGAAGCATTTGGAATGCCGTAGGCAATTCTCGTTTCGTTATCTGGTAGTTTACTATTTATATTAGCAGTTTCATCCACAGTAAGTGGACGAGTATATTTGAAGTTATATATACCTATTGCATCAGCTGTTAGTTTAGTCTTATCGACAACATACAACGAAGAAGGTTTCAGATAGTTAAATCCAATTCTTGTTGGATAGCCAAAGTTGTAGTTGTTAGACTTTTTACTAAATCCACTGACATTAATTGAACTATATGCTACCCCGCCACTGCTTTCATTTTCTCCGTTACTTGATGCCTTATTCTGTTTTTCATTCAAAGCATCTTGATCATACATTGAGTTATTCACGGTATTACCGCCCCAAACATTGATGTTTAGACTAGTTGAAAGAGCGTCTGTTGTATGATCATTCCAATCGATATGAGAGTAAGTGTAAGAATTGTTGATTGAAAGATTTTTTCCGCCTGCGAAAGCATGGATGTTTGTGTCAATATAGCTTGTGAGTGATCCGCCACTGAATGTTCCGTAAACTTTGCCATTTGAAGCAGTTCCGGTAACGCCTGACATATTGCCTTCTTTTGCTGCTCTGTAGATTATGTCTGCGACGCTGTAGCTGTCACTGATGACGCCTTGAGTCATGTTTCCGACAAGTCCGCCGACGTTGACTTTGTCTGCGCCTGCAACTTCGATGTTGCCCATAACGCCAACTGCGAAGATGTTTCCGCCTGTCATGTTTCCAACAACACCGCCGACATTTGATGCGGCGCTGCTTTCAACAATCAAACTTTCATAGTCAAGAATAAGTGAAGATACAAACGATTTCTCAGATAGTTCACTGATAAAGTTTTTAGTTAGTGTTTGATTATTTATTTTCTTGATCTGCAATGTCTTGCCATCACCGATGATTGCAAAGTTTTCATTTGCAGTTTCAAAAGCGGATGATCTGGTTGTATTATCAACGTAATAATATGCAATTTCGTTAAGCTCATCAACTTCCGTTGTCGAAGAAGCTTCACTGAGCTTAGCTGGATTTAATTTATGACCAGCTGGAACGTTGGCAGATTGAATTTTTAATCCAGATAGTATTTTATCAACTATATTGTCTGTTGTATCTGCTGTTTCATAACCATAACTTGAGTTATTTGTATAGGCAGTCATATATCCCATATCCTGACCTTTTGAGTCTGTTGTGAGGGTTACGCCATGGTTGTAGTAGTTGCCGGAGTTTTCCTCCAAGCCATCAATACTTCCAAACAGAGCGTTAACCTTTCCGCTGTTTGTATCCTTTGTTGTCAGATAGCTGTTGTGAGTCACAAGGCTGTAGTTCTTCGTTATTAAGCCAAGTGTAGAGCTGTTGTCAATATGTCCAACAAGACCGCCAAAGTAATAGTAATCACCAGAAATTGGCACCTCTACGAAAACATCACCATAGTTGTAGTTTTCTTCCATTGAAACAGAACTTGCTTTGATGTAGCCAGCAGTTCCGCCGATCTTAAGATTTGATATTTCTTTATTAACCTCAATAAAGCCGCCAAATGAAAGATTTTTCAAGCTGGCTGTATTTGTCAAAGTAGTTTCATCGCTTGTAAGCTTTCCAGCAAATCCACCGACGGACGTGTTGACGTTTTGCATGCCTTCGCTGAGTATAATTCCGCCGTCAAATCTGTGAATTGAGCCTGAGTTTGCAGAAACTGTCATAGATTTTGCCAAGCCGACGAATCCGCCTGCATTGACTGAACTTGTTGAAGTCAAAGTATATTCATCACCTACAAGAGCTGTGCCTTCAACTGTAACGTCGTCTGCTGTTCCGACAAGTCCACCGACATTGAGTGCACTTCCCGAAAGAGTAAGTTTGTTTGAACTGTTATTTCCAAACACTTGAGTAGCGCCTGTAATTGTCACGCCGTTTGAGCTTAATCCGACAAGTCCGCCATAGTTTAAATTACCCGTTGTTTTAATTGTCGAATTTTTATTTTCAGCGCCAAGGTTGCTGATTCTCAGTTCGCTGGCTGTTTTGCCAACAAGTCCACCATAGTTTAAAGTTGTCATATCAGCAGAAGAAGTCAATTGAGTTTCAACTCTAACATTTGTGCTGCTTGCGAAGTTTGCTGTGCTTAGGCCAGAGACGATCTCTCCGACAAGTCCGCCATAGTTGAGATTGCTCATTTTTGAACCTAATGTCAAAGCGCTTCTCATTGGATAGCCTGAAGCAGTTGAATTGAAACTGAGTGACACACCTTCGCCAACAGTTCCGACAAGTCCGCCTACATTAAGGCTTGGAGTTGTTGCCCCGCCAGTCACATGGATTTTCGCTGGACGATTCATGCTGTTTTGTCTTAAGCTGAGATTAAACGCTTGTGGAGCATCAGCATCTCCTTCGTTTTTCTTTATTTCAGTGCTTCCGAAAAGAGTGCAG
>CAOKRZ010000018.1 GCA_948471335.1 uncultured Christensenella sp.
CAAGCAATCGTCGCAAGAATTGACGATCTTATTGGCAAAAAGATCTACGACCTGAAGCTTGAAGCCTTTCGCTCTATTTTGCCGAGCGATATCACTGTGCTTTTTAGAAACCGCTCTTCTCTTATGAGTGAGCTTGCCCTGAATCTTCAGAAAAAAGGATATCCTGTCATTTGTGAGTCGAAGTTTGATATAACAAAAGAGCCCGAAGTGGCAATGCTTGCAAACCTCATTTCCTTATCAATAAACTTTGAAGACGACATTGCACTTGCGTCTGTCATGGCATCATATCTTGGTGGGTTTGACTTAAACGAGCTGACAGCGTTTCAACAGCAAAATGAAAGCGAGCATTTGTTTGAGTTTGTCAGAAGTTCGGGCTTAGAGAAAGTGGTTGCTTTCAGAAAAGAAATTGAAAAGTTTTCAAAAAACTGTCAAGTTATGGGCGTGAGTAAAGCTTTAGAAAAGATGTTTGCAGAGAAAGATTACTTTGCTTATCTCGCATTCCAAGAAGACGGCGAAGAACGTACGCATAAAGTTCAAGCATTCTTGAGTGATATTTCTTCAAGCGGGTTTGATTATGACAGGGCGTCTTTGGTTGAATATTTTAAAACACTTGGTCAAAAAGCTCACGCTGGGATAGGCGGCGAAGGCAACTCAATAAATCTTACAACAATTCACGCAAGCAAAGGGCTTGAATATCCGGTTGTCATCCTTGCTGGAAGCGGCGAAAAACTTGAAAAAATTTATAATAAACAATACATATTAAGTCAAAATTTTGGTCTTGGAACAATTGCGTTCAACAGTGACAACAACTTAAAATGCACAACGCCTGTTTTTGAAGCAATCAAACTCGAAAACAAAAAAAGAGAGTTTATTGACGAACTTATGATTTTCTATGTTGCTTTGACAAGGGCCAAAAATCATCTATATGTTGTGGGGAAAGAAGGTGATTTTGAAGGCGACTTGTTTGATAGAAAGACATACTTAAGTTTGATCCTCTATGCTTTTGGTGAGAACTTCAAGGCAAAGCTTTTGTCTGAAGGGCAAGTCCAGAAAGATGAGTGGGAATTTAACATTGTCTCTGAAAGCGAAGAAATTCAAATTCAAAGAGACACCTCTCTTCTATACAAGCCAGATGAAAATATGATTCAAAAAATTGAAGAATATCTTTCTTTTGTATATCCTCACAGCGAGGAGTGCAAGATGAGCCTGAAAAATTCAGTAACAGGAATCTTAAATCTTGAAAATGAAGCTGAAGAATTTGTCTATGAAACAAACTCAAATGTCTTAAGAGATGATGCGATAATGCAGGGGAATGCACATCATGAAGCTCTGAAGAAAATAGATTTTGAGAAAATTGAAAATATGGAAAGTTTAGAAAATGAACTTAAAAACGCAAAAATTAAACAAGAATATGTCGAAAAGCTTGATAAAAAGATTTTGCTTGAAAATATTTTAACGCTTAAAAAAGTTGCCAAAGGAAAGCTTCTTAAAGAAAAAGAGTTTATAATGAAAGCAAAAATAAAGGAAATCTTTTCTTCAAAAAGCGATGACGAAGTGTTATTGCAAGGCGCGGTTGATCTTTTATGCCTTGGCGAAGAAAATATTTTAATTGATTATAAATTCACAAATCAAAAAAATAAAGAAAAAATAATAAAAAAATACAAAAAACAAATTGAATTATATTCTCTTGCAATTGAAAAAGCATTTAAAATAAAATTAAATAAAAAATATATTTTTTCATTAAAAAATAATGATTTAATTGAAATTTTTTAATTATTTTTAAAAAAATCCCTTTTCCTTATAAATAAAGGCATATAAATATTTTTAAATTTAATTTTTAAGTAATTTATTTATACATATTTTAATAAAAAAAATTATTTGCAAAAAATAGATAAAAATAAAAAAAATATCGAATTTTATTTTTATTTATTTTTTTATTGTGCTATACTGAATTTACATAAAATAGGAGGAATTATGAACCTTTCACTTATCGGCGACGTTATTGGATCGCTCAACTCATTTTTAGGGCAAGTGACAAACGCTTTAGGATTTGCAGGTATTTTTGCGATCTGTCTTTCTGTTGAAGTTTTGTTTGTTGCGCTTATGGCTCTTAAAACAGCATTCTCCTATGAAGCAAGACTTAAAAGAAGTCTCGACAAACTCAACAATTGGCTTTTTAAGAATAAGCGCATTGATCAAACCAATTTGAAAGAGTTTAACGAGCTTATCAAAAAAGCGCCAGCAAGACTTACATATTATTGGCAACAGTTTGTTCTTTTCAGAGAAGACAATCCTGATGAATATATCTCTCTTGAAAATATAATTGAGAAGCCACTTAAAACAAGCAGCTGGGCAAACAACATCAAAAATTTAAATTATATAACAATTGTTTGGTCTCTCTTTTCATTCCTTTTCAGCGTTGCTTATCAAACGCACACAGGCGCAGGGGCAAACCTCACAGCAATGGGTTTTGCAATCAGCCTTGTAATTCCTGCAGCTGTTGCGCTGATTGGAATAATTGGTGCGATCTCTCTTAAAGGTGCAAAGACTTTCAACCTTGATGACATCTATCACATTTATCACATCTTTGCAAGATTTTTGAATAACGCTTGCGTTGACCTTCCTCCATATATTGACTTTGATATGCTTTTCTCTCAAAAAGAGATTGAGAAAGGAAATCCACAACTTCGTGAATATTATGAAAAGCGCGCAAGAAAGGCAAAAGAAGAATTTGAAAACGCAAAGAAAAGCGATGTTCAATATGTAGAATATAACTTTGAAAAAGCAGGCGTTGACGGCTCACTTGTGCTTGACAGAGCGATGCGCGAGACTGAAGCATTTATAAACAAGAAAACAAATCTTCTTTCAAAGATTGCTCAGGTTGAAGCTCAAAGAGAAGCGCTTAAAAGAAACTATGAAAATGTTCAAAAAGATCTTCAAAGAAAAATTCAGGCTTCAAAAGAAAATATAAACAAAAACATCTTGCAACAAGAAGCAACAACAAACCGTTTGGAAGTTGGTTTCTTGCGTAAGCAACAAGAGCAAGAAATAACAAAACTTGAAACTTTGCAACAAGAATATGATCAAGAAGAAACACGCTATGCAATCTCAGCTGAAGAGCTTGAACAAGAAGTAAATGGATATCGCAAAGCAATTGAAGAAAGCCAATCAAATGTTCAAGATGCAATGGTTGCGGAATATCAATCATTCTATGAAAAAGTTATGAAAAGTGCTTACGCTCAAGCAGAGCGAAAAGTTAAAGAAGAAAAAACCGCACTTAAGAAAGAGCGTGATCGAAATGAAAAAGAGCTTATCATTGTTCAAACACAAATGAAAAGACTTGTTGACGAAAACAACACGCTTAAATCAAAGCTTGGCAGCGACGGAGAAACTCAAGCTGCGCCAGAAGGAAAATATGATGATGCCGGCAACTATGTTTACGCAGACGGCTCATATCATGATCCAAATGGACTTTACCATGATATCGACGGAAACATCTTTGACATGAACGGCAATTTGATTTCTATTGCTGGCGAGGAAGAAGAGGAAATCAGCGAAGAAGAACAAGAAATCCTTAATGATGAACTTGCGTTCGGTGCACTTCCAACAGAAGAAGAAAAGAAAATCGCTGAGGAAAAGGCAGAGGTTCAAGCACCTGTGGTGGAAGAAACAGTTGAAGTTAAAGAAGAGCCAAAGGTTGACACAGAAAAAGCAAAATCAAAAAGAGGTAGACCTAAGAAAGAAGTTAAAGAAGAGCCTGCAAACAAAGAACCTAAAAAACGTGGCAGACCTAAAAAGCCAGAGGGCTCAGTAAAACCAGCTGCTAAAAAACCAGTTGGTAGGCCAAAGTCATCAACTTCAGCAGCAAAGAAAACTTCAAAAAGTGACGTTTCTTCACTTGAAAAAATAAACAAAATGATAAGTGAAGAAGAAGACAAGCTTGCCAAAATGAAAGAGATCATCAGCTCTGAACTTAACGATGCAATCGGAAACGAACAACAAAATGAAATCGATTCTGAAAGAGACGAAATCATCAAAGCTGTTGAAGCACTTAAAGCAAAAGCTGAAACAGTGAAGAAAAACGATAAGTCTGAAGAAGAGCTTGCTTCAATCAACAAAAGGCTTGAAGATCTTATCAATGAAATTGCAACTCTTAACAACAAAAAATAAAGATTGAGAAATTTCTCAATCTTTTTTTGTTTATATTCATATTAAAAAAAGCTTGACCATAAGGATAATATAAAGCACGGATTGCTTCAATAATTGCATTTGCAGAAGGAGGAGAAGTGGCGTTTTATATCCTTATTCTTGGCATCGTCCAAGGGCTGACCGAATTTTTGCCAGTTTCATCAAGCGGGCATCTTGTGCTGCTTTCTTCTTTGTTTGGCATTGAAGACAGTTTGTTTATAAGCATTCTTCTTCATCTTGCAACACTTCTTTCAATTGTGGTGGTGCTGAGAAAAGAAGTCTATTCTCTCATTCGGCATCCGTTTTCTGACATGACAATGAAACTGGTGGTCGCTTCAATCCCAACTTGCGTTATCGTGCTTATTTTGATGCCGATTGTGAACCTTTCATTCAGTGGCGCATTTTTACCAATCTGCTTTTTCATCAGCGCGATATTGTTGCTTCTTACAAGCCTTAAGAAAAATAAGGCAGAAGGTCAGTTTTCCTTCAAACATGCTTTTATTATGGGCATAGCACAAGGGCTTGCAGTTTTTCCTGGGATATCACGCTCGGGGTCGACTATTTGCGCTGGATTATTATCAGGCGCAGACAGAAAGGAGGCTGGCAAGTTTTCCTTTCTGATGTCAATTCCAATCATTCTGCTTTCTATGGTTATGGAGATATATAAGATTGTGGTTAAAGGAGAATCCATAACTGTCAATGTAAGTGGCGCTGTGTTTGGCTTCATTGCGGCTTTCATAGTTGGAATAATTGCAATCAAGTTTATGCTTAAGTTGACTGAAAAGGCAAATTTCAAATGGTTTAGTTTTTATCTATTTATCATAACGCTTTTGACAATCGGCATACAATTCTTAAAATGAGAGGTGAAGAAAAGGAATGGAAAAATTTTGTTCAAAGACGATTGAAGAGACTCTCGCATTTCAAAAAACTTCAAAACAAGGGCTATCTTCAAAAGAAGCTTATGATCGTCTTGCCTCAATGAAATATAATGGCGATGTGCAGTATAAGCATAAGTCATTGTTTTCCAAGTTTGCAGATCAGTTTAAGGATTTCATGATTCTTATTCTTCTTATCGCATCCGCAGTTTCAATTGTGATTGGAATTATAGAAAAAACATCAAATGAGATTTTGGACGGATGCATAATTCTTGCAATTGTCATCATGAACGCTATGTTTGGCATCTTGCAAGAGAATAAAGCAGAAAAAGCGCTTGATGCCCTCAAAAAGATGACGGAGCCTGAAGGCGTTGTTTTGAGAGATGGTCAAATTTGCAAAATCAACAGCAAAGAGATTGTTGAAGGTGACATTGTTCTTCTTGAAGGCGGAAGCATTGTTCCTGCGGATATAAGACTTATTGAAACAAATTCACTCTCAATCGATGAGTCGTCTCTTACTGGAGAAAGTTTCACAGTTGAAAAACATTGCGAGAGAATATACAGCGAATTGACTCCGCTTGCTGACCGCAAAAATATGGCATACAAAGGCACAACTGTCACGGGCGGAAGAGGAGTCGGGGTTGTCGTTGCAGTCAATGATCAAACTGAGATTGGCAAGATCGCAAAAGAAATCGCTTCAACTGAAAAAGAGATGACTCCTTTGCAAAAAAGCATAAAAGGCATAGGCAAGGTGCTGACGCTTATCGTTCTTGCAATGGCCGCTGCCACCTTTGTGCTTGAAATGATTGCAAGGCCAGGACAGCCGCTGCAAGCATTTTTGACAGCTGTCACAATTTCGGTTGCGGCAATTCCTGAAAGCATGCCAGCAGTTATAACAATCATTATGAGTCTTGGCATAGCCCGACTTGCAAAACAAAAGGCAATTGTCAAACGCATGCACTCTGTTGAAACGCTGGGTTGCTGCGACGTCATTTGTTCTGATAAAACAGGGACGATCACAGAAAACAAAATGACAGTTGTCTCAACATATTGCGATTATGTGCTGCAAGAAAAACGCTTCTCTTTCACAAAAAGTTATCCATTTTTCATGGCAGGAATGCTTCTATGCAATGACACAAGCCTAAGTCATGGAAAATATGTTGGCGATCCAACTGAAATCGCTTTGTCAAACTTTGGAGAAAAACTCGGTCATAAAAAGTCTGAATACTATAAAAATTATCCTCGACAAGGGGAACTCCCTTTTGACTCAAGGCGCAAACTTATGTCAACGCTCAACACTTTCCAAGAAAAAACCTATCAGTTCACAAAAGGCGCGTTTGACTATCTCGTCAAAAAATGCAAATACATTTTGATTGACGGAACTGTTCGCCCGCTTTGCGCAAACGAAATTGCTAGGCTCAGTGAAGCCAACAGTCAAATGTCATCAAAAGCTTTGAGGGTGCTTGGTGTGGCTTTTAAACAAACCAATACTTTAAGCGAAGATGACCTCGTATTTATTGGGCTTGTTGGAATGATTGACCCACCACGCAAAGAAATAAAAAAAGCAGTTGAAAAGTGTTTGAAGGCGGGGATGAGGCCTGTGATGATCACAGGCGACCACAAAGAGACAGCTTTTGCAATTGCAAAAGAGATTGGTATGGCGTCAGATATATCTCAAGTTATGTGTGGTGACGAGATGGATAAACTCAGTGATGCTGAACTTGCAAAACGGCTGCCAGAGCTTGCTGTTTTTGCTCGCGTCAGTCCTGAAAACAAGGTGCGTATTGTTCAAGCTTTAAAAGCTGAGGGTCATGTTGTTGCAATGACGGGTGATGGGGTTAATGATGCACCATCTCTCAAGAAAGCCAACATTGGAATTGGAATGGGAATTGCAGGCACAGATGTAACGAAGGAAGTGGCAGACCTTATTGTCACAGATGACAACTTTGCAACCATAGTTGTTGCCGTTGAAGAGGGACGAAAAATTTATTCAAACATTCAAAAGACCGTCAAGTTTCTCTTTTCGGCAAATATGGGTGAGATCTTGTCGTTGTTTCTTGCGACGCTTATCTTCCCTCATAACATCTTTCTTTTCCCAGTGCAAATTCTTTTTATCAATCTGATCACTGACAGTTTGCCAGCAATTGCGCTTGGCGTTGAACCGCCTGAAAAAGATCTTATGAAACACCGTCCGCGTGATGCAAAGAAAAGTATGTTCTCAGGTGGCGTTGGGGCTTCAATTTGTGTGCTTGGGCTTGTTCAAACAATCCTTACAATTTTGGGTTATTATATAGGCTTACGATTCTTTGGCGAAGCAGTCGGTGTAACAATGGCGTTCTATACACTCAACATCATTCAGATGTTCTATCTTGCGTCAATGCGCACAAACGGAATGATGATAAAGTCAAATCCATTTAAAAATAAGTTCTTCATTGCCTCCCTTGTTTTCTGTTTTGGAATAATTGCACTGTTTGCTTTCACTCCGCTTTGCTCACTTTTGTCGCTAGTTAAGCTTAATGCAACTCAGTGGCTTATTATCTTTGGACTTTCGTTTGTTATGATGCTTGCTAGTGAGCTTTTCAAATTGTTCAATTATATTATTTCAAAGAGAAGAAAGAAGATGGATAAGAATTGAATTGAAACAAAAAATAAAAGAAAAGAGGGCTAAAACCTTCTTTTTTTGTTAAATTTAAGCAAAAAAGTTTAAATTTGGTTTAATCTGGTTTGACAATGTTGAAAAGCGATAGTATAATATGAGCATAAAATACTTGGGGGCAATATGGGAAAACATGGAGTGTTTAAAGCTGTAAAAACAAGATTTGGCTATAAAATGAAAAACAACAACAATGAAGTCATTGGCAAAAAACTTGGAAAGGTGAGATTTGTCTACGGAGTGGAGGAACAAATTTATGCTCCAGATGTTCCAGTTTTTCAGTTACAAAGTGGAGATGTGCTCACTGAAAAATACCAATCTCTTGAATTTTATACCGACAATCAAGCCTTTGCATATAGAGAGGGAAAAATAAGGAATATAAATTTTTCAACAGGCGTAATTTCTCGTCCATTTCAAGCAGCTTTTGGTAAATACTATTGTGACGAAGATAAGCGTATTTTTGAACTTGATCAAGACGGCAATTCAATTTATACGGAATATCTGTATTCAAGACCAGTTTCATATAAATTTAACACTGTTAAAAACAAAGATGGCAAATTTATTCTTGTGAATAACAATTTTGAAAAACAAATCCCTATGGAGTTTGATTCAATTGAAGGCTTGGATATACGGGAATTAGATGAAAGAAATGGCATGTATTATGTACATGACAAAACAAGCAATAAATTGAGTTTTGTCACAAAAGACAGAATTATAAAGAGTCAAGAGTGTGGCAATTGCAGAATTGAATCTAAAAAAGATCATGTTGCAGTGTATGAAGAAGATAAGAATTTGAGCACTGTTTATAAAATTGACGAAAACTCAGAGCTTACTGACGGAAAAGTTTTTGGCGGAAAGGTTTTGAGAATAAGGGAAACTAACGCTGATACCTTGATTATGGCAACTCAAAATGAAAACAACAAACTTTATTCTTTAGAAAGTGGAAAAACTTTACTTGAGAACTTCAAAGAACTTTCTTTTGGAGAAATTAAAGGCGTCAACAGTAAACATATTTCAGTTGCAACATATAAAAAAGAAATCAAAGGCAAAGAGTATGTTGGCGTGTTTGACTATCAAAATGAAAAAGATTTGATTTCTCCAAAACAAAAAATGGAAAGAGTTAGTTTGGAAGAAAGTCGCTTTATAAAGGAAAATGACGAATTCAGATTCTTTGTAAACAATGGTGATGCATGGGGAGCTATCAATCAAAAAGGCGATAAACTGATTGACTTTGAATATCGCTATGGTGGTGTTGCGAAAACTTATTATACATTAAAGAATGGTGGAGTGGGATTGCAACTGCAGACAAAAGATGGCAAAAAAGTGTGCTTGACTCTAGGACAAGATCAAATGTTGTTTGATGCAAAAGAGCAAGTTGTATACAGCAAAGATAATGACAAGAAAAAAGATAATGGCGAAGTTTTGAAGTCTGAACAAAAATATAAGAGAAGTGAAGATTTGCAAGATGTTCTTGACCTTATTTCTTGTGTTAGTTTACCACTTGGAGCAATTTTAGATGCTGTTTTGGAAAACTATTGATAAATTGAAAGCATTGTAAAAAAAAGAGAAGGTAACAAAACCTTCTTTTTTAAAATTGCGCGCAGGCATTTGGAAAAGCGATATTTTTGTGATAGAATATATACATGAATCTTTATCAGATGATCAAAAACACAAAAGATTTTGCAATGCTTGAGAAGGAGTGTAAAAACGGGACTCTTTCGCAGGCAATTCTTTTGCAAAGCAAAGACGGCTTTTATGCAAGCGAGTTTGCAAAGCTTATCTCTATGCTTATTTTGGATAATGGAAATGCTTGCGGTGCTTGCGAGAATTGCAAAAAAGTTGTTGCAAATGCTCATCCGGATGTGAAAAAATATCCGCTTAAAGACAAACTTCTTGTTTCAGACAGCGAGGAGATCGTTGCGGAAAGCTTTATTAAACCGATTTTTGCAGACAAAAAGATTTTCATTGTGGAAAACTTTGACAATTCAACGGACAGCGCTCAAAACAAACTTCTTAAAACACTTGAAGAGCCAACAAAAAATGTCTATCTGATTTTGACTTGTTCAAGCTTTGACATGGTGCTTCCAACAATAAGGTCTCGTTGCCAAAAAATAAGCTTGGAAAAACTTAGCGAAAAAGAAATATCAACTTTAAAACTGGATCCTCTTGCTGTTTCAATTGCTGATGGACTTGTTGGAAAGGCAATCGCTTTGTCATCAAAACGCAATTTGGAAGAAGTTTGTGAGAATGCTGTTGCTGTTTTCTGTGACCTAAAGCATTCGAAAAATGTGCTTGCGTATGCAAAGAAAATACTCGATCAAAAAAATGATCTGCCTTTAACTATGGAAGTGATGTCTTTCGTTATTGAAGACCTCATCAAAATCAAAAGCGGGAAGGGCGAACTCATTAAATTGCCATATAGAGAAAAATATGAAGCATGTCAAGGCGACTATTCGGTCAGAGCGCTATGCGAAATCGCATTGCTTCTCAATAAGCTTTCAAAAGAAAAGTTATATAATGTCAACTTTACTCTCGCGATCGAAAACTTTTTACTTAATATATTGGAGGTTAAATATCTATGCAAATAGAAGTTGTTACAGCAAAATTCGCCCATGGAAACAATGGCTATTATTTCAGCCCAAATGGGAATGAACTTAAAAAAGGTGACAAAGTTTTTGTTGAAACTGAAAAAGGAAAAGACATCGTCACAATCGTTCGTGAAAAGGAAGAAATTTCAGCTGATCAATTGCCTGAGGCCATCAAAAATGTTCTGCGCCTGGCAACAGAAGAGGAAGTGAAAACTGCTCTTGAAAATGACAAGAAGGCAGAAGGATATCTGGACGAAATAAAAGCTCTTGTGAAAAAACACAAACTTGAAATGAAAATTATTTCTGTTGAAGGAAATTATAACCTCTCAAAACTGACGATCAATTTCACGGCTGAGAATAGGGTGGACTTTAGAGACCTTGTCAAAGAACTTGCTGAGAAGTTCAAAACTCGAATTGAGCTTCGTCAAATTGGGCCAAGAGATGCAGCACGTGTGCTTGGCGGCCTTGGACCTTGCGGAAAAGTTTGCTGCTGCAATCAAGGGCTCGACTACACTGATCACGTTTCAATCAAAATGGCAAAAAATCAAGGGCTTTCACTCAATCCAAACAGCATAAGCGGACTTTGCGGAAAACTTTTGTGCTGCCTAGCGTACGAAAACCCTTACTATGTTGAAGTTATGAAACTTATGCCAAAGATAAACTCTTTTGTCAAAACTTCTGACGGCGAAGGCAAAGTGATCTTCTGTGACCTTATAAAGAAAACTGTGTCAGTCAGATTTCAAACAGAAAATTCATCTGAAATTAAAAACTATAAACTTGAAGAAGTTAGATTCAAGAAGGAAAATAATCAGTAGTGACAGACAAAATGCGGCAAATTGAAGACTTGCAGTGTAAGGGGCTTAAAATCATTCAAGATAAAAGCCTCTATACTTTTTCATCTGACGCTGTCATTCTTGCAAATTATATAAACCTTAAAAAAAATGATTTGGCACTTGAAATTGGTGCTGGGAGCGGAGTGATATCAATTCTTCTCTCTGCAAAAACTCCTTGCCAAAACATTGTGGCTTTTGAAGCGCAAAAAGAGATGGCTCTTCTTGCCCAAGAAAACGTCAAACTAAATGGTCTTGAAGAGAAAATAAAAATAGTTGAAGATAAAGTTCAAAACTATAAAAAATACTTTCAAAAGCATAGCTTTGACGTCGTTTTTTCAAATCCGCCATATATGAAAACAACTGAAGAAGTTTCATCTGTAAGATCTCGTGCTCGTCACGATCAAATGCTGCCAGTTGATGAGCTTTGCAAGGCGGCAAGTGATCTTCTTAAAAGCAAGGGCGCTTTCTATGTAGTTTATTCAGCCCAAAGAAGCTGTGAGCTTATTTATAACCTAATAAAACACAATCTTTCACCAAAAGAAATGTTTTATACAGATAATGGCAAAGGAAGAGTTGTGCTTGTTGTTATCAAAGCCGTGAAAGATGGTGCGCATGATGTGAAGGTTTATCCAAACCTTGTCACAAACGACGAAGATGGAGAATATCTTGAAAAGCTTCATACAAAAAATTTTGGCAAATAAAAAATCCAAAGGCGTCAGCTTTTGGATTTTGTATTTTTTGTGGCTTTGACCATTTTTACTTTGCCGTTCTTGATTTCATACATTAGGTCAGCAAGATTGTCATAGTCATTTTTGTGAGTGAAGAATATAAGTGTTCGTTTGTCATTTTCTGATGTTGAAATGATATTTTTAAGTAAAATATGAAAGTCGTCTGAAACATCGTCAGGATATTCATAAATCATAAGAATCTTACATTTGCTGAGTGCTGCTCTTATAAGGCCAATCCAGAACCTTGTTTCACCGTTTTGGATATCTGAAATAGGGGTATCATAACCTTGAGGAAGATTTTTGATAACATCTTGAATTCCAAATTTTTCAACTATAGTTTCAATAGCTGAGAAGTCCTTGTTTGCAACGAGTAAGTTTTCCTTAACTGTCCCTTTCAAAAAGTATGGATGGGCTGAGCAGTAGTCAATATGTGATTTAAATGTTCTTTCATTATAGTCAAAGAGGTTCAAGTTGTCGAGCATGACTGTCCCTTTGTCTGGTCTGATTCGTCTTCTGAGAAGATTGAAAAGGATTCTCTTTCCGCTGTCGTGTTCGCCTTTGACGATGTTTATCCCGTGCATTTTGAAAGAAATGTCAACATTGGAAAGCTTAATATTTGTTTCTGGGCTGTTGTGACTTACATCAATGAACCCGAGGTTATATCCGTCAGCTGTTTTGTTTACGTTGCCATATTGAACAAGTTGTTTGTCACTTAGAGACAATATCATGTTGATTCGGTCAACGTCCACGCGCATGTTTTCAACGCCGCCAAACTTTGAGTAGAGACTGTTAAGTTCTGTTATGCATGAAGTCAGGTATGGCACAATAACAAGATAAACGGCAAGTTCCATAGTCCCTTTTGAAACAAGGAATATAAGGAAAGCAGTGATTGCATAGACAACAACGTTCCAAATAGTGTAGTAAATATTGTCTCTGCAAGAATTAGTCAAATAATATTTTTTGTATTCTTTGCTGTAATCATCAATATAATTTAAAAGTTTTTCTTTATAAATGTCTGTTGCATTAAGTTCTTCAATGACAGGTTTCCCAGAAATGATTTTTGAATATTCTTGAAAACTTAAGTCTTTCTTTTCATGGCGCTTTTGCATAAGATGGCCCAGTTTTTTGTTGAAGAAGTTATAAACAAAAAAGTTAATAACTCCTAATACAATGACGATAAGCCCTGCATAAACATTTGATATGAAAATTGTGACGAGCGCAATTATAACTTGAACAATATATCTTACAATATATGCCACATAGTCGGGGAATTCTGCTGCATACCCCATGTTGTTTTGTGCAATATTGATTATTTTTTCAGTCGTTAAGCGTTTCAAACCTTTTTCTTCACTTAAAAAAAGTTTATTATAAATTTTGGTTGTGATATTTTTCAAGATCACAGCATAGTGGTTGCCGTAGAAAACATATTGAATATGCAGGCATAAATTTCTAAGCAATATATCCAAAAATTCAATTACCAACCAAAAGAAAGCACCCTTATAATTTTGCTCAACGAGGCAGTTGATTGTTTTTGCTGCAAAAATTGCCATTAATGTATAGATTACGGCGTATGCGATATAAAATGCAACTTGAAAGAACCACATTTTTTTGTTTGGCTCACAAAGCTTATACCATCTTTTGAATAAATTCTCTTGTTTAACTTTCGTTTCCTTCTTTTTCATATGGATATGTTATCATCAATTTTCTACGAAAACAAACCAAAATACGCGGATTTTGAGATATTTTATAAAATTTTGCAAATAAAGCATGCAAAAACCGAGCCTGCTCCGGCGCAAATCAGCGCGACTGGGATTGCATACAAAAGTTTTCTGACTTTTGTTTGAGAAAAATAGACAGTTGTTACATAGAAAATTGTTTCACTGCAGCCGAGAATTACGCACGCGCAACGAGAGATGTATGAGTCAGCGCCATACTTAAGAAGCACGTCTTCAAGCAAGGCAAAGCTGCCTGCTCCAGTGAAAGGCCGAAGAAGGACAAGCTCCACAAGTTCAGTCGGGATTCCAAGCCAAGTGAAGGCCGGGGAAAGTAAGTTGGCGAGAAGATTTGTTATGCCACTTGCACGCAAAAGCGCGACGGCAATCATGATTGAAACGATGTATGGAAAGATGTCAACAATAAGTGGAATGGATCTTTTTGCACCTTTAACAAAAGTGTCATAAACGTTGACCTTTTTAAAGTGGCTATAACAAAATAGGGCTATAAAAATGACAGGAAGAATATACGCACTCACTTGCTACCTCGTTTTTTCTCAAAAAAGCGACTGAAAAATTTCACCAATATGATGCCGAGGCCGCTTGTGAATGTTGTTGCGATAATCGTT
>CAOKRZ010000019.1 GCA_948471335.1 uncultured Christensenella sp.
CCTCTGTGAGCGTGCGAGCTTCAGAGAGCGCCTTTGCAATTTCGTCAGTCCATTTGCCTTGCTCTGTGATTGCTTTTTCAACTTTGGCTTTTTCGTCGTTCAAATTACGAAGATATTTAAGTCTATCAGCAAATTCACGCAAAGTTTGGTCGTCACAAGTTCCGTGCATTTCCTTTCTGTAACGTGCGATGAAAGGGATTGTGCATCCTTCATCCAAAAGATTGATAATGTTTTGTGAATACTCTGTTTTAAGTCCAAATTCACTTGCAAGTTGATTTACGATTTCCATATTTTCTCCTTTATAACTTTTTCAGCTTGTTCTTTGTATTGTGAAAGCATTTTTGTTTGCTCCTTGCTTTGCTTTCCTATGCTTGCCATAATGTTTTCGAGCGGAAAGGCTTGAAAATCCCCTTCCCTGCCTTCCATTAGAATGGCTTTTTTAAGACTTTCTGGTTTTATAAGTCCACGCTCATATAAGAGGTTTGCAGTGTTTCCACGTGCAAGAGCCGCTTCGCTTGCCACATCGACAACAGGACAAACGTCACTCCCAAAAGAGTAAGAAATCACTTTGTTTTCAATTGAATACAAGTTGACCGCTCCTCTTCCAAGCATCATATCGCTTCGCGGAGTCAAAATAACCTTTGCGCCGTATGAAGCAATGATCTCAAGATCGTCTTTATCAATGAAATTGCAGCCGAGAAGATAACATTCTCTGTCAAGAAACCCAAAGTCCTCCAAAATTCGCGCTGGCGAAAGCTTGTATCTTTGGTCAAGTAAACCGACTTCGTCAAGACTTTTGCCAAAGCCAATAAAAACAGGTAGTTTCATTTTGCCGGCAAGATCGGAAATTTCTGACAGCTCCTTTTCCTCCAATTCAAGAAGTGAAGGCACAAAAAGCGCAATTCTTTCACCTACAAAGTCCTTTGCTCTAAGTCCACTCACCGCTTCAAGCGGCAAAAGAAGCTTGCCATCGAGCCCAAACTCTTCAAACAGCGGCAAAACATCAGCTGAAGGTGCAAAAACGTTCATTTCGCCTATGCCAGAACATTTGTTAAGCAAAAATGCGAAACGCGCCAGCGGCAAAAGTTCGTCAGCTGTCAGCTTTTCAAACTCTAGACACATTTCTTCGCTCTCTTCAACAGGAAGAAAAGTGTTAAGCGCCGTTCTCATAATGTCGCAAAAGCCATTTTTAAAGGCATTTTTCTCTTGTAAGCTTTCTTGCTGCATATTTCTCCTTGATTAGCCCAATTATACAATAAAAGGGAGGCTTAAGGCAAATGAAAGAGCGGACAATTTTGCATTCTGATGTAAATAATTTTTTTGCCTCTGTTGAAAGCTCCACTCGCCCCGAACTTAAAGATAAACCGGTTGCGGTGACAGGAAATCCGAAAAAAAGGACAGGCATCATTCTTGCAAAGAATGAAATTGCAAAAAAATATGGTGTAAAGACGGGACAAGCCATATGGGAAGCCAAAAATCTATGCCCTGATCTTGTCTGTCTGCCACCTCATTATGACCTTTATGAGCAGATCAGTGAGCGTCTTCACAACCTCTATCTTTCTTACACAAACTTTGTTGAGCCACTTGGGCTTGACGAATGCTGGCTTGATGTGACAGACAGTTTGAAATATTTAGGCAAAAGCGGAAAAGAAATTGCAAATGAGATCCGTGACAAAGTTAAGGCAGAACTTGGCATCACGGTTTCTGTTGGAGTTAGTTTTTCAAAAATCTTTGCAAAGCTTGGCTCTGACATGAAAAAGCCAGACGCGACCACAGAAATCCCCCTGTCAAAATTCAAGGATATGACATATCCATTGCCTCTCAACTCAATTGTAGGGATTGGTCACCGACTTGAGAAAAAGTTTACCAAAATGAACGTTCAAACCATAGGAGATTTTGTCAAACTTAGTGATGAATTTTTGCAAAACTTTATGGGAAAAACAGGCGTCGAACTTAAAGGAAAGCTGACAAACACGTTTGAGGAAAATGTTCTTGACTACTATTCTCTTCCCCCTCCCAAAAGCATTGGAAATGGCACGACAACGATACAAGATATAATAAAAAGAGAGGACATCAAAAAGACAATTTTCTTTCTTGCCGAAAAGGTTTCAGCGCGCATGATCAAACACAAAGTGCTTGCCGGGACGCTGAGCGTGACACTTAAAACAAACAAGCTTCAGCGCCTTGCAAAGGCATCAAAAATACACCCTACACAAAGCATAAACGACCTTGCAAATGAAGCAATGAATATTGTCGACAAGTTATATAAATATAACGTTCCTATCCGAGCTATAAGGCTTAGAGCATCTTCTCTTACTTCCTCAAACGCAAAGCAGTTGTCTATTTTTGAAAGTGAAAAAGACGTTTCAAAACCTCTTGTTGAAATAAACAAAAAGTACGGGAAAATTTTTCTTGCAAGTGACTCAGCGTCATTCTTAAACACAGCAAAACATTCACAAGAAGAAGACTAAAAAAAGTCCGCTTACAAAGAAGCGGATTTTTTAAACCAAATTTCGATCGAAAAGCAAAGCGTGTTTCATTGCTTCAGTCCCAGCCACAGCGCCGTCGCCGACAGCTGTTGCGATCTGACGAATTGAGCCTTCTCGCACATCCCCACAGACAAACACCCCTTTGCATGAAGTATGCATATCTTTATCGCATTTTATATACCCTTTTTCATTCAGCTCAAGTTGCCCTTTAAGCATTGAAGTGTCAGGACTTCTTCCAATTGCAACAAACACCGCATCAACCTCAAGTGATTCTTGCTTTCCCTGATAAGTATACACCAAACTTTCAACGTGATCTTTGCCGTCAATCTTTTCAGCTTTTGCGCCTCTAAGCAGGCAAACATTTGCTTTATCATCAAACTCATTCTCTGCATAATTATGCAAAGTAAGTTTTTCATTTGTCAGCACAAAAACTTTCTCACAAAGCCCTGAAAGATAGATTGCATCTGAAAAGGCAGAGTCACCAGAGCCAACGACTGCAACCCTCTTATCTTTGAAAAAGTTGCCGTCACAAATGGCACAATAGCTTACGCCTTTGCCCTTAAACTTCATTTCTCCGTCAATTTCAAGATTGCGTGTGTGAGAGCCAAGCGCGATAACCACACTTTTCCCCTCATAAGTATGCTTATTGCATATCACTTTCTTCACTCTGCCAGCAAAGTCAACACTAAGCGCTTCTTCAAAAGCAAATTCAACGCCAAGCTTATTTGCATGTTTGAAAAACTTTTCAGAAAGTTCAAAGCCGTCAATACTTTCAAAGCCCGTATAATTCTCTATATTGCCAATAAGTGCCACCTGTCCGCCTGGCATAAATTTCTCTATTACAAGCACTTTTTTGTTCGCTCTTCTTGCGTAGATTGCGCTTGTGATCCCTCCAGGCCCGCCACCGACAACAATCACATCATACATATTTTTTCTCCTCTTTACCCTTGTAGTATATCACAAAACAAAGCTTTTACAAAGCACTTTAGTGAATTTTGGAAAATGTTATCTTTTGATAACTTTTATAAAGCAAAATAAAAGGATTTGAGCGACAAATCCTTTTGAAAAATATTAACGTTTTGAGAACTGAGAAGCTTTTCTTGCTTTCTTGAGACCGTATTTCTTTCTTTCTTTCATTCTTGGGTCACGAGTGAGGAAACCAGCGTCTTTAAGTTCTTTTTTATAAGTTTCGCTAACCTTAACGAGAGCTCTTGCAATGCCGTGGCAAATTGCGCCAGCTTGACCTGCAATTCCGCCTCCAACAACTCTTACAGTGATATCAAATTTATCAGCTGTGCCAGTAAGTTCGAGTGGTTGACGAGCGATCAAAATGAGAGCATCCATTTGAAGATATTCACCCATATCTCTGCCGTTAACTGTGATTTTACCCTTTCCAGGAACAAGTCTAACTCTTGCGATAGACTTTTTTCTTCTTCCAGTTGAAATGATTTGACTTGGTTGTTTAGTTTTCTTATCTGCCATTAGTTTCTTGCTCCTTTAATCTCAATTTTTTCAGGTTTTTGTGCCTGATGAGCATGGTTTTCATCCTTATAAACATGAAGTCTTGTGATTTGCTTTCTTCCAAGAGATGTTTTTGGAAGCATGCCTTTCACTGCGTGCATAACTGCCTTTGGAGAGTTCTTGCTCATAAGTGTTCCATAATCGATTTCTTTAAGTCCACCAATGTAACCAGTGTGCCAACGCATCTTCTTATCTGTTGTCTTTTTGCCAGTCAAAGCAATCTTGTCTGAGTTAAGAACGATCACGAAATCACCTGTATCAACATGAGGTGTAAAAATTGGCTTATTTTTGCCAGTAAGTATGTCAGCAACTTGACTTGCCACTCTTCCAAGTGGAACATTTGTTGCATCTACAACGAACCATTTTCTTTCAACGTCCGCTTGTTTTGCCATAAAAGTTTTCATTTAATTCCTCCGAAATTTTCCCTTAAATCATTTTAAGAAGGCATTTATCCGCGGGGCTAGTGCAAACAAAAAACCGCCTTAAAAGTTAAGACGATATTATTTTATATATTTATCCCCATATTGTCAAGCATTTTTCACGAGAATTTCAAAAAAAGTATCAGCTTGCCACTCTTTCTAAGTTATTTTGAACGGTTCTTATGTTGCAGACTGACTTTTCCACGCTCATAGCAGCAAGATTGTTTGAAAAGTTTGTCAAAAAGCTTATGTAATCGTCTGCGTTTTTTTGCCAATCAAGGCTTAGTGCTTCAATTGCCTTCAGGGCAAGCTCTTCGGCAACCCCGTTGTCTTTGGCAAACTTTTTGGCATAGTTTTGTGGTGCATAAACCCCCTCTTTCACCCCTTCAAATGAGGCTGAATTTCTTGCCAAAATTTCGCGATTATCTTTAAGGTTTTCTTCCTTCAAAGCCACCTTTCTATAGTCATAATTACGGCCATTTTCAAGTGCTTTTTCGGCCACGAACGCATGCACAAGTTCAAGCTTTTCAAGGCTGCTTTTACCTTGATTAAGAATCGCTTCAATGCCATCTGAAAGCTTCAAATTGTCTCTTTTTGAGCCACAAAGACCTTCTTTATATATAGAAGAAATGTATGACAAAACAACCTCTTTGCCAAGAGGCTCTCTTTTTTCAATCTTGCACAGTTTGCGGTCAAGCCCACAAACAAGAGCAGCAACCTGCCCTTCATCCAATTTCATGCCCATTTCTTTAGCTGTTTTAACAAAATCTTGCATACTTTTCTCCTTGTCGGTGATTTAATAATATCACAAAATTTTGCATAAACCAAACAATTTCTGCATAAATATACAAAAATTTTAAAAAAATTTCTTCGCTGATATTTGTGAAGAAAATTGAAATTTTTGTTTAATTTTGTTGACTTAGTTATTTATATATTATATAATATATTCGTCAGGTGGAAATCTTGACACATCTTATTATAAATTCCAAAGGTGGTTCTTATGGCAAACAATAATTTTGTTTTCGCCTTGAATTGTCCATTTGTTTCTTTTGACTGCAACGCAAACAACGTTCTCGCAGGAAATTACATAAATTTAATCACACAAGCATCAGCTTACACATATATAAAAATTTTGAAGTAAAAAGCAATATTGTTCTCTGCTTTAAAAGTAGGTGCACGCCGTGACTAACAAGACGAAGAAGTATAAAGCTCCTTCCCCTGTTTTTGAAGAGGAAGAAAACATAACAAACGATATTTTAGCAGACGATAAAAAAGATCAGTCTGAGTCTTTTTCGGTGCAAGAAAAAGAAAAAATGAAGAAGACTAAAACTATGGAAGAGACTTCTATAGAAGAGCAAGAAAGCATGGTCGAAGAAGAGTTTGACAGCGCTCTTAAGAAAAAGCCAAAGATGTCAAAGTGGAAGAGAAGGCTTCTTAAGCTTGGCGCAACTGCCCTTCTTGGCATTGTGACAGGCAGCGTGCTTGGATACTGGTATTACAACTCGATCTATGGTGACATGTTCGATCCAGATTCTTTCACTGCTGAGCAAATCAAGGCACTTTATGACAATGAGGACGACTGGTTTACAGCAGCGACTGGCAGAAAGCTTTCTGAAAGCGAGAAAAAAAGTTGGGTTAGCCTTGCAAACGTCAATCCAACCGAGCTTACACCAAGCCAAAATGTCAATCTCGCCCTGTACAATTTGAAACAGGCAAGAAAGTATCGCGCTGAAAGCAATGGTCAAGTCACCGCAACTGTCGGAATCAAAACCACTCAAAGCGTTTACGGCTTACATGAGTTTGATGGAACGACCTACACATCAATAAGCATGAGCTTCGGAACTTTCGCCAAGCTCGCTCACCGCTCAACACTTAACGTCAACACCAACATGATCACTCACATTGACGGAACAACAAAAAGCTCAACTGAGCCTGTTTGGAACAGCTCAACCGAGCGAAAGATGACAAAAGATGAGTTTATTGAGTTCACAGGCGGGCTTCCATCAGACGTCAACCCATACATTGTTTCAACAAAAACGGTTATAAACGACAGCAAAGACTTGATCGAGGCCTTCACTGGCGAAGACGGAAAGACTTATTACAAGTTCACCATCAGCCTCAAACCAGTTGAAAGCACCGTTTTATATGTCAAACAAATGAAAATGGTCGGCAACCTTGATGATTACCCTATCTATAAAGGCGGAGACATTAAGCAGACCTTTACGATCGACGAAAAATGGAACCTTGTTAAAATCAGCGTATTTGAACATTATTCTCAAATTGTGGGAATGAAAGCGGCCTGCGAAGGCACATTGCTGACCACGTTCACAGATATAGAATATTAAAAGGAGGAAAAGAATGAAAAAGTTTTTTAAGTTTGCATCTTATGCACTTTTGTATGTTGTCATAACTTTTGCATCAGCTTTTGGCATTGTTTTCCTCACCCCACCGCCTTCTTCAGGTGGATCAAAAGATCCAGGAACAACGCCAAATACCATTCCTGCACAGTTCACACAAATGCTTGAAAGAATTTCTGACGCAAACGCACTTGACGTAGATCTTCAAGCCGACATAGAAGCAGGAAGAAACAAATATATTATCGGTGTTGACGCGCGAGTTGATTTATCTCAAGGCTTTGAAAACATTTCAGCTGATGGAACAATCACTGTCAAAATCAATGACGATCAGTTTGCAATTGATATAAACTACTCAGAAGGCAATCTCTTCTTAGACATGTTTAATGGCAAGTTTAAGATTGAAACCGACAACATCATGGACAGCGTGACACAAGTTCTGAAAATTCTTGACATTGAAATACCTGACATCGGATTTGACATGTCAAATTTCAATCCAACTGAACTTCTTGGCATGCTTTCTGACCTTAACGAAACAAAAGGCGAAAATTCAATCACAATCAAAATCAACGTACCAATGCTTGGCGAACTTAGACTTGAATGTGACTTAAACTACGCAATCAGCAAAGTTGTATTGCCAAAAACTTCAATTTCTTCTGACACTGTCATAAGTCTCAACACACAAATTGACTATCCTGAAAGTGTTTCACTTGAAAATGTTGAAGAAGATGAATATATCAACGTTTCTGACCTATTCCTTATTGCAGAATCAACACTCAATCTTGTCAATCAAGAGAAGCTTGGCTTAGCGTTATCTCTTGACTATCAAGGTCAAACATTAAATGGATTTTTGAGCGCAAACCTTAAAGAATTTGACTCAAAACTCACCTTCTATAACATCCTTGGTTATGACCTCGACCTCGTGGCAGTAGATGATATGATCTATTTAAGCATGGGCAACATCAATCTTAAATTTGACCTTAAAAAGAGTCATCTTATCACAAACCTTCTTGAAGAACATTTCGGCATCAGCGTTCCTCTTGACCAAATCACTGGAATCTTGACTGCAATCAATGATGGAAGCTTGTTTGAATCGATTGGCGAGCTTTTCCCTCAAGGAAACAAAGTTGATCTTTCTTCAATTGACCTTTCAATAATCGAAAGCTTCAAAAACAAAGAAGGCAAATACACCTTCGCGCTGCGAGATATCGGTCAAATTTCTTGCCAAGTTGAAGAAAAAGAGCTCAAAAACATCAGATTCAGCGGCTTTGGCATTGATGCTGAAGTTTCAGTTGAAGAGCCAAAAGAAATTGGAATAACAAATAGCGTTGAAGATTATATCGATCTTGAAGCAGTTATTCCTGCACTTAACGCGCTTTTCTCAACAGCAAAATACTCAAGCTTCACAGGACAAATCAGTTTCAATATAAATGATCAGTTGTACAATGCAGACTACGCAATGTCAGTTGACGACGGCAACAAAGTCATTAAACTTGCAACAACACTTTTTGGGCAACAACTTAAAATCGTCGCAAACACTGAAACAATTTTCATTGAGCTTTCAAACTTAAAACTCAAAGCAGAGCTTAATGACATTGAAAAGGTAATTGCCTTTGTTGAAAAGAACTTCCCTGCACAAGACGGATCAGAAATTATTGAAACAGTTATAAACCAAGTTAAAAGGCTGTTAAACCCTGAAATTCATCCAGACCTTATCACTTCAATGATTGATAGTGAAAACGAACTTATCATTTCAATCTTTGGCGGAAGCGAGCTTATAATAAAATACAATCAAACTATTCAAGGCATCACTTTCACTTCAAGCGATGGAATAAGGGCAAATATTTCAATCAATGCAAACAACTCTCCTATCGGTGGACTTGACATTGAAGAAAGTGAATATTTAACTGTTGAAAAACTTTTAAGCATTGCACAAAATGCAATCGACTATTTAAAAGCTGGACAATTCTATTTTGACCTTTATGCAAAATATGAGGACATTCAAGTTTCAGCTGGAATCAATTATGATGCAAATGGCATTTCATTCGTTGCAGACTTAAGCTTTGGAGACATTCAAGCTTCCATCAAATTTGCAGGCACAAAGATTTACGTTGAACTTGGTGAAAACAACCTTATGTTTGACCTTGATGATTCAAATGTTTTATTCGACTTTATCAATGAAAACTTCGGCATCAATGTGGAAGAAAAATTGCAACCTATTCTTGGCATTATGCCTCTTGATATCAGTGAAGGAATTCTCAACAATCTTGACCTTGAAACAATTATAAGATCAATCGTTCTTTCTCAAAACGCAAACATATTCACAGTTGAAATTTTAAATGGAAAAATTGAAATTGAACTTGAAAATGATTTCATTTCAGTAATAAATGCAAGCTATGAAGATATAACTGCAAGAATCAAAGTTCTTGGTAAGGCTCAAGAAATCAATCTTGACAAAAACTATGTAAATGTAAGCGAACTTCTTCCTTACTTTGATATGCTTAAGAATTTCATTTCTGAAAAACAATTTGCTTTGTTTGCAAATGCTCAGGTGTTTGAAAACGGACAACAAATTTACGCAACAGAAAATGCCCGCTTTGAAATTGACATGAACGAAAAGATCAAGTTATACGCTGGCGTTAAAGTGACAGGAAGAGATACTCACTCAATGGAAATCTTCCTTCATGAAGACTTCTTGTATGCAAACTATAACGAACTTCTTTTGAAATGCAATCTTAATGATATGGGAGAAATCATTGCAATCGTTATGAACATGCTGGGAATTGATCCAAGCGTACTTCCTTTCCTTAAAGATATTGCAGGCAGCCTTGAAGACTTAAACATTTCTTCAATCAAGTTGCCAAGCATGAGCGCAAACCAAATTGCAGGCATCTTAAGCATGTTTAACGAAATCGAAATTCGAAACAACACCCTTATCATCAGAATGCAAATGTTTGATAAGGAAGGCATCATTTCACTTGAAACTGATGGCAATAAAATTATCGGGCTTGACCTTCAAAACATTGCAGTTTCAAACGAACAAGTTTTCAACTTGTATATTGACTTCACACAATTCAATGGCGTTGAAACACATGATGAAAGCAAAAACTGGGTTGACATTTCAGGCTCAAACGAACTTATCAAAGCAATTCTCAACATGAGCGAAATGAGAGACTTTGAAGTTTCTGGAACATTTAATGTTGACATGATTATAACTAAAATCGATGTTCCATTTGATTTCAAAATCAAAATTGTTGACGGCAAACTTGAAATGATGGGTGTAGTTGGACCAATGCCTGCAAAGAAAGTCATTGTCAACATAAATCAAGATGCGCCAAACGGATACAATGGCAACGATAGATTAATAAAACTATACTTTAAAGACAACTACTTCTATGTTCACAGATCTGAAACAGGCTCAAAGGGAACTTATGAAAAGATGCTAAAAATCCACTACTCAGAACTCTTAAGTGACCCAATGACATATTTGCAATATATGGTTGGACTTGATGACTGGATTATGGACCTTATCAACGAACGTCTTGAGAAATCAAAGAACAGAGAAACTCCAATGGACGTAAGCAAGATAATCCAAAAATACGAAGTAAGCGAAAGCCGCGATTCATTCCTTATCAAACTTGACCTTGCTGAAATTTCAAACAACCGCGACCTTGACTATATTCAAATTGGCATCAAGACAAGAAATGATGAAGAGACAAATAACAAAAATGTTATTGGCTCAGCAACCTTCGCAATGAACGTTCCTTTCACAAAAAAACTTGGTCTCAACATGACTTCAAACGATATAATCTTAGACAATATCGGCAAGTCAATTGATATGAGCAGCATGTATGAATTTATCGCAAGCTACCCTTACGGCGAAAATGAACAATGGATAATCACAAATGGTGAGCCAGCAAAAGCAGCAGTTAAGCAATACACAATCACCTTCAATGAAAATGGAGGAACTGATGTTGCAGATATAACTGCTGAAGCAGGTGCTGCAATTGTCCTTCCTTACATGGAAAGCTATTACGTCAATGACATCGAAGGCATGACAAGAACAACATATGCCTTTGCAGGCTGGTATAAAGATGAAGAGTTTACAAAGCCTTTCACAGGCGACACAATGCCACGCTTTGGTGCAACACTTTACGCAAAGTGGGAGATTGAGAAAGTTGAAGCTCTTTACACACTCACCTTTGACACAACTGGCGGATATGAAACAGCTGTCGGCAATGCCATGCTAACAGCTTACCTCACAGCTTCTGAAGTTTACACATTGCCAGATGCAACATGGACATTCAAACTTGAACGTGACGCTGACGATAATGGTTTTAACTGGGGTAAAGCTGCCGTTGATTGGACTGTAAGAAGGTACAACTTCGTTGGTTGGTATGCAGATGCTGATTTTACAACACCTATTGACTCTTCAATCACGATAAATGAAGATACTGTCATTTACGCGAAGTGGAATCAAACAGTCAAAACTGAGTATTGGGCTTTAGGACAAAAACCTAATGGAAAATAATTCTCAAAATACAAAAAAGAGCGAAAGATTCGCTCTTTTTTCCTTTTTTAAAAACTTGGAAGATAGCCAAAAGATTTGACGCGTTCAGCTTCAAACTCAATGCTGAAAATCATATGTTCACCTTCTCTGCGAAAACGAATATCTAAAGGCTTTGCAAGGTTTATATAGCCTTGAATAACGCTTGTAAGCTCACCTTTAAGAATTTCGCAGATGCGATCTGGATCACTTATTTTATCTCGCTGCAAAATGTTTTCAAGCCTGTTTTCGGCTATTTTTATGCGCATATTGACCTCCTTGTTTTAACTAAACTGCATTTAAAACGCATTAGACTTTTTTTCTTATATTTCGTTTGAAATAGCCCATAAGCCCGCGATATTTATATGTGCAATCGAATATCTTTTTTGAGCCGTTATGAACATTCTCGGAAAGAAGAGTAAACGCGCGTGCGCTGTCAACTGAATTCATATAGCCACCGACAGAGCAAGATGTGCCGATTGCATCGTCTTCTGGAATGACTGCAAGAAGAGGAAGATTGAGCGACCTGACAATGCTTTCAATGTTCATAAGCTCGCCATTTAAAAGAAGGTCTCCGCGCATACGGTTGATGACAAGTCCTTTGCTTTGAATATCGTATTCGCTTAAAAGCCCAAGCACCTTATCAGCATCTCGGATTGAAGACAAATGAGGAGTTACAACAATGATTGCTTCATTTGCCGAAAACACTGCCCTATGAAAGCCTGCCTCAACTCCCGCTGGGCAATCAATGAGGATGTAGTCAAAGCTTTTGTCAAGGCAATCCACGACCGACTTTATATGCTCGCCAAGGATCCTAGATTTATTATACGAATGAGACGAAGGCATAACGTAAAGCGAAGGAATTTGACGATCTTGCACAAGCGCTTGCCTTGCGCGACATCTGCCCATGATTACATCAGTGATGTCAAACACCACTTGATTTTCAACGCCCATAACAACATCAAGGTTATTAAGCCCAATATCGACGTCTAAAAGAACCACCCTGAATCCCAGTTTTGCCAAATTTGCACCGAGATTTGCGCAAACGGTGGTCTTTCCAACTCCGCCCTTTCCACTTGTCAAAACAATTTTTCTTGCCATGATTTTCTCCTAGAGCAATTTTATCTCGAAAGCCACGGCAAAACAAAAGAGATAATAATCATATTATCTCCTTTTTTGTCAAATTTTGAGCTTTTTGAAAGCTTTAAACAAAATGCATTTTACACTAAAACTAGCACGCATAAAAATTGCTTAAAGCGCCTAGAAATTTTCAACAATTTTTGAAAGCAAGATTGGGTCATCAAGCAATTTCCCAGCGCCAAGAATAGTCACATTTTCAGCGTCTTCAACAATGTGGAATGGGAAGCGGAACTTGGTTTTAAGATAGTGTTCAAGCCCTGCAATTTGTGATACGCCACCCGCGAAAATAACCCCTGCGTTTATTATGTCAGTTGAAATTTCAGGTGGAAGTGAAGTGATAGTCACATCAACAGCTTTGATAACCTCATCAAAGAAAGGCTCAATCACTGGCACAAGATCACTTGAAGTGATTATGTAAGATCTTGGAGTTTTATTTTCGACATCCACGCCTGTAACTTCCATGTTGAGTGTGTCATTGTTATACAAACTTCCAACTTCGTTTTTAAGCGTTTCAGCCACACCTAAGCCAATTATAATTCCATGATTATATGCAATTGTGTGAGAAATTGCAACGTCCATTGCTCTTCCGCCAAGGCCTAAAGTCGCGCCTTTTACAACGCTGTTCATGTTAATAACAGCGATGTCTGTGTTCGCTCCTCCAATGTTTACAATCATGTTTGTCTTAGTTGAAGAAATGTTTTTCCCTGCGCCAAGACAAGTGCAAACAACCGTTGGAACAAGAATAACTTCCTTAAAGCCTACGTCATGCAAAAGATTTAAATATGTCTTCTTTTCATCTTCATTCAAGCCAACGTTGACAAGAACAATAACACCGTCTTTCTTCTTATATTCAACCTTTTTGAAAAGACGAATGAGAAGTTCAAGACAATATTCATAGTTTTTGACAACTCCGTTGATGACTGGACTAAAAACTTCGACGCTGTCATTTGTTTTTCCCATAAGGTTTTTGGCTTCTTTTCCATAGCCTATAACTTTATAGCCTTCGCTTGTAGGTTCAGCCGCCACCAAAGTTGGCTCACAAAGACAAAACCCACAGTTTTTCATATATATTTTTGTGTTTGCGCCGCCAATTTCAACTGCATATTTATAATCAATCATTTTTCCTCCTTAAGCAAGAACAAATTGTCCTTTCTGCGCCCTATCATTTGTATCGCGATAGCTAAGCTGAATGCTATC
>CAOKRZ010000020.1 GCA_948471335.1 uncultured Christensenella sp.
CTTGAGCTTAATGATAAAAATCAACTTATCATTCGTTATGAAGACAGTGAAAGTATGATTCAATGCTATAATCCAATTGAATATCCAGGATTCAAAAAAGTTCAAACTGCTGAATTCTTTGGGATAAGCAAGAAGGATTTCAAAACTTCTGTTTCAAAGTCAATTTTCTCAGTTGCTATTGATGACTCAAGACCAATCCTTAAAGGTGTTCTTTTCGACATCAACGGAAAAGAACTTAATGTTGTTGCGCTTGATGGATATAGACTTGCAAGAGTTAAAAAGCACATAACTTCAAACATCAAAAAATCTATTGTTGTTCCATCAAGAAGCTTAAGCGAACTTTCAAAACTTATTGATGACAGTGATGAAATTATCAATGTTTACATTGACGAATTCACAATTATGGTTGACCTTGGGGATACAAAGGTTACTTCAAGACTTCTTGAAGGAGACTATATCAACTATAAACAAATTATTCCAGTGAACTATGAAACATTTGTTATTGTTAACAAAGAACAATTTGAACAAGCACTTGAAAGAGCAACCCTTCTTTCAAAAACATCTTCAAACAACTTCGTTAAGTTTGATATCAGAGAAAACAATCTCTGCATAACTTCAAACTCAGAACTTGGAAATATCAAGGAAAACATTCCTGTAACAGTAAGCGGAAAAGATCTTGTTATTTCTTTCAACCCAAGATACTTTCTTGAAAGCTTGAGAGTTAATGCAAATGAGTTTGTTAAGATTTGCTTCAATAAATCTTCAACTCCATGTGTTATTGTTCCAACTGAAGAAGATGAATTCTTGTATCTCATCTTGCCAGTAAGAGTAATAGGGTGATTTAATCACTTTTTAAGAATAGAAAAAAAGGACATCTTATATGATGTCCTCTTTTATTTATTAATAAAAAGTGCTTAAAGCACGTTTGTTGAACCAAAACCTTTATCTTTTCTTTGAGAATCTATTTTTAAAAGATCTTCATAAGAAAGCTCTTCAACTTTCATTTTTTCGACTCTGTGGATAATTCCTTGAGCAATTGCCTTTGAAGTCGAATAGAAAAGATATTTATCTTTTTTAAGTTTAAGTTTTTCTGCAAGTTCTTCTTCAGATATATTTGAAATGTAAAGTGGAAGATTTCCGCCATTGTAAATTGCAATCTTAATTTCTCCTCTATAACCACTGTCAATTACACCAGCACTTCTTTTGATGCCTTTTATTCCAGTGCTTGAGCGCTCCTCGATTTGAAGATAGAAGTTTTTATCGCAAGCCCAAGCAATACTTGTGGGAACAAGCTTTGTTTCGTTGGGTTCAACTTTTATGTACTCTTCTTCAAAGCACGCATAAAAGTCATAACCGGCGTTTTCATCAAGTTTTGTGGGAATTATTCCTTTTTTATTTATTTTTGCAAAATATATTTTCCTTTTGTTGAACATGATTTTCTCCTTATGTTGATTATATCATAAAGTTTCATATAAACAAAAAAAAAGATAAGAGTTTTTCTTATCTTTATTTTGTAAGTTCACCGTTTGGAAAGCATTTTGGGCAAAGTGGAATGTTATCAAATTTTGTCATAAGTGCATTTTTTGAAGAGACTATAACTGGAGTGAAATTTTTAAGTTCTCTTTGAGGAAGAGTTCCAAATCTTTGGAAGTATGAGATCTTTTCTTTTCCATCTGTGGATTTAAGTCTTGCTATATGTTGGTTGCAGTTTGTGTCATATTGAGCAAATTTATATGAACCAATTATTGAATAGTTTGGATCAGTTCCATAATAGCAAAATAAAGGTCTTTTATTTATTTTATGAACTTGCGCTTCCCCTGCTTTTGGTGTGATTATATATCCGTCAAACATATGTTTCTCCTTTTTTCTAGATAAGTATATCACTTTTTTTTATAATGTCAATAGTAAAATATATGAAAAATTTTTCTTTTCGACAATGGTAAATTAAAAATATTCAATTTGTGATTGACAAAAGAGTTTTATTTATTTATAATAAAATAGTTACTACTATATAAGGAGGCGAATATCATGAAAAGAACATATCAACCTAAGAAGAGACAAAGAAGCAAAGTTCATGGGTTCAGAAAAAGAATGAGCACAAAAAGCGGAAGAAATGTTTTGAAAAGAAGAAGAAATCGTGGAAGAAAAAAACTTTCAGCTTAAAACAAAAGAAAGGGCTGACCATAGATTAAAAAAAAATAAACACTTCGGATATATCTACAAAAAAGGCAAGAGAAAATCTACAAAGAATTTAACACTCTTTATTGTTCCAAGCAAGTTTAAAACTTATAAGATTGGTTTTTCAGTAAGCAAGAAACAAGGCAAAGCAAATGAAAGAAACAAACTTAAAAGAAGACTTAAAGAGATTGTTAGAGTAAACAGCTTACCAGAAAATTATTTCAATTATGTAATTCTCGCAAGAGAAGGGGCTCACTCACTTGAATTTTGTGAGCTTGAAAAACAAGTAAAAGATCTTTTTAAGAAATGAAAAAGATAAAAAGATTTTTTTCATTTTTGGCAAGCATTCCAATTTATTTCTATAAGTTTTGTATTTCTCCCCTGCTTCCACATGTTTGTAGATTTACGCCAAGTTGTTCAAATTATTTTTTACAAGCTTTAAAAAGTTATGGAGTTATCAAAGGTTCTTTTATAGGTTTTAAAAGAATTTGTAGATGCACACCAAGAAATCGTCACTATGGTTATGACCCATTGCCAATAAATATTAAAGGAGAAGGCAAATGGCTATTTTAAGCACCCTGCTCGCAGTAAGCGAGCCATCTGGCTTTTGGGTCAGTATAATCAAGGCATTTGAAAGTGGTGTTCAGAATTATGTTTTGGCAATTATTCTTTTGACAATCATTATTAGAATTATTTGGGCACCAATTGACACCTTGAACAGGCGTATGTCATTTAAAATGAGCGTGCAACAAGCAAAGTTGAAACCTGAGCTTGACATCATTAACAAAAAATACGCAAATGATCCGAAGATGCTCAAACAAAAACAGAATGAGCTTTATCAAAAGAATAACACAAAAAGCATGGGAAGCTGCGCGTTTATGTTTATCTTCCTTGCGCTCAACTTGGTTGTGTTTTTCACATTGTTTTCAGGTTTGAACTCAATGGCGTCATACAAGATAAGTGATACGTATGAAAATCTTAAATATGATTATGCAAACACACTTGTTTTGACTGATGAGTATACAAACGGTCTTAAAAATATTGAAGAATTTAAAGATTATGAAAATCTATATTTTGAGCGTTACACTTCAGAAGATGGAAAAGAGATGATTGGTCTGTTTAACAAAACAACCAATGAAAAAGTTGCAGAAAGAGAATACGAAAAAGACTTCTCATACAAAAAAAATCAGGTGAATGAAGAAACTGGAGAAAATGAAGAAGTCACGGTTTCTACAAATGAACATTTGACTGAAATATTAAATAGATTCTATCCAGAAAATGAAGAAGAAAACGGCGTTGTTGTTCTAGAAACAGAAACAACTGACGAAGAAGGAAATGTAAAAACTGAGAAAATTTTCTTTGGACAAACTTTCAAATTGCCAGCAATGAATTTTATCAGCATTTCTTATAACAAAACAAAGGAAAACTTCCTTTGGATTGACAACATATGGATGGCAGACTCACCTTTTGAAAAATCAGTGTTTACTTACAAAACTTTTGTTTCAAGAGTTGGAGAAAAAAATGTTGAGGCTGGCGAAGAAAAAATTTACAATTCATTTATGAGCGAACTTCGAAACTCACAAGCAAGAGTGAATGGTTATCTTATATTGCCACTGCTTTGCGTAATTTCATCTTTCTTATCAATTTGGCTTTCTTCAAGAAAGAAGAAAGGAGAAGAAATTCCTCAGCAAGCAAATGGCAAATTTATGAAATTTATCATGCCTTGCATATTCGGAATATTCGCACTTTTCTATAACAGTGTATTTGCGATTTATATGTTTGTAAGTCAGCTTATAAGTGCACTTTTGATTCCACTTCAAAATCTTATCATCAACAAGTGGAGTCAGCATGACGAAAAGAAAGAAGAAAAAAATAAGAAAGTGGTTGAAGTAGACTACTCTCGCAAATTCTAGTTTAAAAATAATGGAGGGATTATGTTACAAGCAGAAGGAATTGGAAGCAACATTGAAAAGGCAATTGAAAATGCGCTTTTAGAGCTTAAAGCTCCAAGAGAAGATGTTGATATCAAAATTATAAGTCAAGGCGGACTTTTCAAAAAGGCAAAAGTTCTTGTTTCAATCAGTGATGATGTGAAAGAAAAGTATATAAAAAAATCAGCTCATAAAGAAAAAATAAACAGTCTTGACATTGATACTGAAAAAGACAAAGCAAAAAAAGAAAAATTAGAAATGCTTAATGAGCGATTAAAAGAAATTAAAGAAATAAAAAAAGAAAATTTAGAACAAACAGAAACCAAGTCTGAGTCAAAAACATCTGAAACAAAAAAACAAGAAAAACCTGCAGCAAAAAAAGAAAACAAATTTGTTGACCCAAAAACTTTTATTGAAGGATTCTTCAAAGCCCTTGACAAAGAAGTTTCAATTGAAGTTATTGAAAACGAAGACGGCATCACATATTCAGTTAATGGCGAAAATATGGGAGATGTTATCGGAAGACGAGGAGAATGTCTCTACGCAATTTCAAACATTATGAAAACTTTGGCTCCAAGATCTGAAAAGCGTGTCCTTCTTGATATTTCAAGCTATAAAGAAAGAAGAGAAGAAAGCCTTGCTGCAACTGCAAGAAGAATTGCAAACAAGGTTGCAAAGTCTGGAAGATATTTCAAGCTTGAACCAATGAATGCTGCTGAAAGAAGAATTATTCACACCACCCTTCAAAATGACGACAGAGTGACAACACTCAGTAAGGGAAGTGAACCGAAAAGATATTGCATCATTTTCCCAAAGGAATATAAAGAATAAATGCTTAAAGCACATAATAAAAAGACCTAATAAACTTAGGTCTTTTTTATATGTTTTGTATGTCGGCTGAAAGCTCTTGCAGCTGAATTTCGCTTAAATGTTTTCCTTTTGGATTTGTTATCATGTATGTTTGTGAAAAAGTATAATATTCATCATCATAAAAGTCAGGACAAATTAATTTTTGTAGTTTTGTCATTGTTTCAACATCATCATACCAACCAACTTTATGAGTGTATAGATTTGCTTCAATTTGGTTTGCAAAATGTATATCATCTATTGAGCCTTTGTATAAAGCAACTTTCCAAGAAAGTGGATCTGGGATTGCATCCGCAGCACATTCTGTTGCAGCCAAACCAAAAAAATTTATCATTTTTATTAAACTTTTATTCTTAAAATTTTCGAATGAGCCATTTATTGAAATTTCGTCTGATAGAAAATCATTGAAATATAATTCTTGTTCTGCAACGGAAAAACTATCAAGCAAAGAATTTGTCAGATTTGCAACGGCGTGTCCAAAACAATTAGTTTTTATTATTGTTTTGTCTGTATAAGCTTCCAATTTCCTGCTTGGTAGATAACCCCTTTCGAAGATATATCTATATTTTGTGATGGTTTTTATAAGCATTTTTTCGTCAACTGTCATACAATCATTCTATCACAAAATTTTTATTTGTCAAGATGCAATTTATATTTCTATAGTCACATTTTTTTTGAAAGCTTGATCAATTTCATCTTTGCCGTTAAAGTTTGTGATCATAAATGTCTTTCCAAGAGTATATTCATGAGTGTTTGAAACAACATGTTTTGGAAGAGAAGGATAGAGAGTTATGTCCTGATAAAATCCAAGCTTTCCTGTCCAAATCTCATTTCTTTCTTCTTTTAAGAAGTGGCAATCGTTGCCATATTCATCAACATAAAGTGCAACCTTCCAAGAGCGTTTGTCAGCCAAATCATTTTTTCTGCATTCTTTAACATCAAGCCCATACATATTTGCGGTATCTATAAATTGATATTCAACATTTTCGAAAGTGAACTCGCCGAAATTTAATCCTAAGCAAAAAATTCTACGGTCATCTTTTGTGAATCCTTTAAGAAGATCATCAGTCAAATTGAAAAGTGCATGGCCAAGGCCGTTGGTTAGTTCAATTGTGTCGTCTTCATAATGACAAAGGTATCTTCTTGGAATGTAACCGTAGTTTTTCATTATATTTTCAAGTCGCGCAAAAGCGAACTTGTTTTTTGTTTGAACTTGTTCGATCATCATATATATAATACCCCACTTCACAATATGTTGCAAGAGTATTACATGTTCATTTTGTCGAAAAGCCTGTTTTTTTGAAGCTGAAAAATTTTGCCACGATAAGTTTATTCTTGCAAAAGAGAAAGTGATGTGATATACTTTAGGCATGGAAAAAACAATTGCTGCCATTTCAACTCCTATGGGCAGAGGTGCAATATCAATTGTAAGAATGAGTGGACAGGAATCTTTGAAGATTGCAAAGAAAGTTTTTTCATGTCAAGGGCAAATTGAGCCTAGGGTTTTGAAACTGGGATATATTGACATTGGCGGCGGAGCAAGAGAGAAATGTCTTTTGGCATATTTTAAAGCACCGTTTTCATATACCGGGGAAGACATGGTTGAATTTCAAATCCATGGAGGCACTCACCTTACTCAGAAAGTTCTGTCACTCCTTTTAGAAAAAGGAGCGGTTATGGCTGGTGGCGGCGAGTTTTCAAAAAGAGCTTTTGAAAATGGAAAGCTTAGCCTTGACGAAGCTGAAGCAATTGTTGGAGAAATTAACGCCGAAAGTGAAAGTGAGCTGAGAGCTTCACTTAATGTTGCGGACGGAAAACTTAAAAAGAAGATAATCAAACTTCAAAGTGACTTAACTGAAGAGATTGCCCGCATTGAAGCAACTCTTGATTATCCTGAAGAGGATTTTGAAAAGTCAGCCAAGGAAGCAATCTTCTCTTCACTTGAAAATGTAAGAAAAGAGATTGACGGATTTTTGGTTCAGGCCAAAAACGCGCGTTTTGTTAAGGATGGAATCTTCGTTGCAATTGTTGGCGCGCCAAATGTTGGTAAAAGCAGCCTGCTTAATGCGCTGATCGGTGAAGATAAGGCAATCGTCACTGACATTGAAGGTACTACGCGTGACATCATTGAAGAAAGAATTCTATACAAGGGCATAAAGATCAACTTTATTGATACAGCCGGGATTCGTGACGCAAAGGATAAAGTTGAACAAATTGGAATTGAAAAAAGCAAGAAAAGCATTGAAAGCGCTGACGTTGTGCTTTGCGTGCTTGACGGAACAAGAAAACTTAAAGAAGAAGATAAACAGATTTTGTCTTTAACCAAAAATGCAAAAACCATCGTGATTGTCAACAAGAATGATGAAAAGAGAGTGCTCGAAAAACAAGAAAACGAAATTTCAATTTCGGCCAAAGATGAAAAAGGAATTGAGCTTATCAAAGAACAGATATATAGTCTTGTTATCGGAGAGCAAGTCGACTTTGGAAAAGTTTTCATAATAAACGAAAGGCAAATTGAGCATTTGACTGAAGCACAAAAGATTGTTGAAGAGATATTTGTTGCCAAAGATGAAAGTATGGATATCATTGCAATGCTGATCAAAAATCTTTGGAACGCGCTTGGCAAAATCACAGGTCAATGTGAAAATGAAGCAATCATTGACCTTATATTCTCAAAATTCTGTCTAGGGAAGTAGCTGGTGAGGCACCAAACTCGTTTACACTGACACGCCTTGCTTTGCAAGTCTAACAGCTACTTGTTTGGTTTCCCGTCCCAGTCTCCCTTCGCTTAAGGATGTCTGGCGACATGATAAAAAATAAAAATGAGGTAAAAAAAATGAAAGAGTATTATTTACACCTTAATGAAGAGCCATTCAATCTTATAAAAAATCATGAAAAAACAATTGAAATGCGCCTTTATGATGAAAAGAGGAAAAAGCTTAGTGTGGGCGATGTCTTAATTTTTGTCAATAGAAATGATGAAAGGGAAATTATAAAAACTCAGATTGTTGACTTACATAAATATGAAAGTTTTGCTGAGCTTTATAAAAATTTTGATAAGACACAACTTGGTTATAGAAAAGACGAACAAGCAGACCCATCAGACATGAATAAATATTATTCAAAGGAAGATGAACAAAAGTTTGGAGTTGTAGGGATAGAAATTAAAATTATATAATATTTTAAACATTATAAAAGGAAACATATGGAAGAATTTGACGCAATTGTCATTGGTGCAGGACATGCAGGCTGTGAAGCCGCACTTGCACTTGCAAGAACTGGAAACAAAACATTGCTTTTGACACTGAGTTTGGATGCAGTGGCTTTTTTGGCGTGCAATCCTTCCATTGGAGGAACTGCAAAAGGCCAACTTGTTTCTGAAGTTGATGCGCTTGGCGGCGAAATGGGAGTGAATATTGATAAAACTCTTATTCAGCTTCGAATGCTTAACAGTGGAAAAGGTCCAGCTGTTCAAAGTTTACGTGCGCAGGCAGATAAACACCGCTATCATCAAGAAATGAAAAAGACCATTGAAAACACCCCTAACCTTTTCTTAAGACAAGGCGAAGCAATTGATATTACAATAAATTACGACGGCAGCAAGGTTGTGAAAACTGCTGTTGGGAAAGACTATAAATGTAAAGCAATTGTGTTTGCAACAGGAGTGTATCTCAAAAGCAGAATAATCATTGGTGACTATACAAAAGATGTTGGGCCAAACGGATTTATGAACGCCCAAATGCTTTCAGACAGTTTGAAAAGTCTTGGTCTTAAAATTATGCGTTTTAAGACGGGAACTCCTGCCCGCATCAACGGAAGAAGCATTGACTATTCAAAACTTGAAATTCAACAAGGTGAAGAACAGATTCAAAACTTCTCTTTCCTTACAAAGAGAAGAAGCAAAAACAGTGCAGTATGCTATCTCACTTACACTGGCGAGGAAACGCACAACATCATCAGAGAAAACCTTGACAAAGCACCAGTTTTTTCTGGGCTTATCAAAGGCGTTGGACCAAGATACTGCCCTTCAATTGAGACCAAGATTGTCCGCTTTGCTGATAAAGAACGTCATCAGCTCTTCTTAGAGCCAGAAGCATTGTCAACGAATGAAGTTTACATCCAAGGCTTTTCAACTTCAATGCCAGTTGATGTGCAAGAAAAGATGATCAGATCTGTCAAAGGGCTTGAAAACGCTGAGATTATGCGTGACAGCTATGCAATTGAATATGATTGCATTGATCCAACACAGCTTCTTCCAACGCTTGAGTATAAAGGCGCAAAAGGACTTTTCTTTGCCGGTCAGATCAATGGAACAAGTGGCTATGAAGAGGCGGCGGCGCAAGGGATTATTGCCGGAATCAATGCAAACTGCTATCTCAAAAACAAAGACCAACTTGTGCTGAAGCGCAGCGATGGATATATCGGCGTGCTTATCGATGACATCGTGACGAAAGGAACTGAAGAACCTTACCGCATGATGACTTCGCGCGCTGAATACAGGCTTCTTTTAAGACAAGACAACGCCGACCTTCGCCTTACTGAGATTGGCAGAAAGTTTGGACTTGTTGATGACAAGAGATATAAAGTTTTCAAAAAGAAACAGAAAGATCTTAAAAAGATTTTTGAGATCACTAAAACTAAATACAAAATTGATGACGCAATCAAAAAACTCTATGAAGATAACAACGAAAACTTGCCAAGCACAAGCGTGACAATCGCTGACATGCTTAAGCGTCCAAATCTTGATGTGTTCAAAATTAACAATACGTTACACGTTTTTGATGCATTTTCCTTTGAAGTTGTCAATGAAATGAACATAATTTGCAAATATCAAGGCTATCTCAAACAGCAAGAAGAAGATATTGCAAAATTTCAAAAGAATGAAAGATTGACGATTCCTTCAGACTTTTCATTCAAAAATTTGCATGGAATCAGACTTGAAGCCTGTGAAAAACTTGACGCAATCCGTCCGCTTAACATAGGTCAAGCTTCACGTATCTCAGGCGTCTCCCCTTCAGATATAGCAGTTTTAACCGTGCTTGTCAAAAAATTTAAAGGTCAATAAGAATGAAAGAAAAATTGAAATCAGTTTTTGAAAAATATGGTTTTAAGCTGAGCGAAGAGCAGATCGATCAGTTTCTTTTGTATTATGATTTTTTGGTAAAGGAAAATGAAAAATACAACCTTACTTCAATAACTGACGAAGAAGGTGTGATCTTTAAGCACTTTTTGGATAGTGTGCTTCCAGCGAATGAAATCCCATCAAACGCAAAAGTGATTGATGTCGGCACTGGTGCGGGGTTTCCTGGAATACCACTTAAGATTGTCCGCCCTGACATTAAGATCACCCTGCTTGACAGTTTGCAAAAGCGTGTGAACTTTCTTGAGCAAGTTGCAGTTCTTTTAAAGCTTAAAGATGTGACTTGTGTTCACGCACGTGCGGAAGATTTTTGTAAGAATTCACGTGAAAAGTTTGATGTTTCTTGTTCAAGGGCTGTGGCGCAAATTCCAACACTTTCCGAATACCTTGTGCCATTCGTGAAGGTTGGCGGCAAAGTGATTATGTATAAATCACAAAAAGTTGAAGAAGAAATTGAAAGTGGTAAAGTCGCGATTTCTGTATTTGGTGGAAAGATAAAAGCAGTTAAAAATATTGATATCAAAGAAATCGAAGCGCAGCGCAGCTTTGTGATAATTGACAAAATCAAATCAACGCCTGCAAAATATCCACGTGGAAAAAACCTGCCTAAAACAAAGCCTATTATTTAGTTAAAAAAAACACCTTTATAGGTGTTTTTTATGATAAGATGTCTTTACATTTTTTAATTTGGCGTTGTGTTGATTCAATGCATTTTTTTGACTTTTTTAAGAGTGTATCATGAAACTTATTTTCAAGAGCTGAGATAATTTTCTTTTCATAAGTTGTGTCGATATCCAAATTCTTAGTCTTTTCCAGCCATTCGGAATAAACTTTTCGCTCTTTTTCTTGTTTTGCAACTATTGCCTTAAAAGTTCTAAGGTTATCTGGGCCCGCTTTTGGATGCTCAATCTTAAATATTCCATATGTTAAAGCCCAATAATATTCACGTACTGGGGTTGGAAGGTTTTCTATTTCATCATTTGAAAGCTCTGTTACTGTTTCTTTTGTTTTAGTTTTCATTTTGACTCCTTATATATTAAATATAACACAAATAAGAAATAAAGACAATATTTAATAAGAAAAATAATAAAAAACTGTTTAACTTCAAGATATTCTCACATTTTCCTTTATTTTTTTGACAAATTATTGTATAATCAATGTAGAGGATACTATTATGGGAAAAATTATTGCTTTTGCTAATCAAAAAGGTGGTGTTGGAAAAACAACCACTTGCATAAATCTTTCAGCTTATCTTGCAGCTATGGGCAAAAAAGTGCTCGTTGTTGATATGGACCCACAAGGTAATGCGACAAGTGGACTTGGGATCGATAAAGACAGTGAAATGAAAACGGTTTACGATTTGATTGCTGGAGACAGTCTTGCGGAAGATGTTATCAAAATGACAATTGTTGAAGGACTTGACGTTTTGCCTTCAACAGTGGATCTTGCTGGTGCAGAGCTTGAAATGGTTCAAATGCCGCAAAGAGAGAAAATTTTGAAGGGAATTCTTGATCCGCTTAAAGAAAAGTATGACTTTATCATGATTGACTGCCCTCCTTCTCTTGGACTTATCACAGTAAACGCGCTTACTGCTTGCAACAGCGTGATTATTCCTATGCAGTGCGAATATTATCCACTTATGGGCATCACTCAGCTTATGAACACAATCAGACTTATCAAATATCATCTCAATCCAGGAATTGATGTTGAAGGCGTTGTTATGACGATGAAAGATAAAAGATCAAATCTTACAAATCAAGTCAGTGACGAAATCTTAAAGTTTTTTGGCAAGAAAGTTTTCTTGACTTATATTCCAAGAAACATTCGTCTTGCTGAAGCGCCAAGCCATGGAGAGCCAATTCTAATCTATGAACCAAGCTCAAAAGGGGCAGATGCATACTTGTCTTTGGCTGAAGAATTCTTAAGTAGAAATAAATGTAGTTATAAATCAATAACTAAAGATACCAAAATAAAATTAAGGAAGGTGAAGTAATATGAGTGCAAAAAAAGGACTTGGAAGAGGGCTTGAATCATTATTTGGCTTTTACGAAGAGGATAAAAGTTCTGAAAACATAACTAGTACGCCAGAAAAAAAAGTGTCTACAGGTTCAGTGTCAGAGCTTGATATAAACAAACTCTACCCTAACCCAAATCAGCCTAGAAAACATTTTGATGATGAAGCTTTGCAAGAGCTTGCAAACTCAATCAAGATACATGGCGTGATTCAACCTATCATTGTAAATAAGCAAGATGGTGACAAATATCTTATTATCGCCGGCGAGCGAAGATGGCGTGCTTCAAGAATTGCTGGGCTTTCTTCTGTTCCTGTTGTTGTTAAAACCTATACAGAAAAGCAAGTTAAGGAAGTTTCGCTTATTGAAAACTTGCAACGTGAAGACTTGAACCCTATTGAAGCTGCAAGAGCAATCAAGCAACTTATGGAAGAATACAACTTTACGCAAGAAGCTGTTGCTGATAGAATTGGGAAAAGCAGATCAAACATAACGAACACCCTTCGTCTTCTCAGCTTATACCCTGATGTTATTAAAATGGTTGAAGATGGCAAGCTTTCTTCGGGTCATGCAAGAGCGCTTGTTGTTGTTGAAGATACAACTCAGCAAATACGCTTTGCCAAAGCGGCTTGTGACGGCAAGATGAGCGTGCGCGACCTTGAAAAGGCTGTAAAGAACTATCTTAACCCTGCAAAGAAAACTGCGGACAAACCAGCTGAACAATCTTTGGAGCTTAGGGAGCTTATCGCAGAAATGCAAAGAGTGTTCGCAACAAAGGTCTCTGCAATAGGAAATGACAACAAAGGTCGCATTTACATCGATTATTATTCAAGAGATGATCTTGACAGATTGTCAGATATGATTGAATTGTTAAAAAAGAAAGAGATAACTTTAGGAGATCTCAAAAATTATAACAAAAGAGCTAAAAATTAGCAAAAAGAGGCAATTTTGCCTCTTTTTCATTATGCGCTATGCACATTATGTCTAAAATGAGCCCAAATCGATTTTGGACTGTTTTTATGAACATTCCCTCATGCTAATTTATGTATTTTTCGGATGTTTCACGTGAAACATTTTTGATTTTAAAGAAGTTTGATGTTTCACGTGAAACATTTGGCCGTCACGACTTGATGACAAAACATTTTGAAAATTGGTGGCCTTATGATATAATAATCATGGAGGTAAAAAATATGAATCGTAAAGGAACTAAAACAGAAAAGAATTTAATGGAGGCATTTGCTGGAGAAAGCCAAGCAAGAAATAAGTATACATATTTCGCTGCAAAAGCAAGAAAAGAAGGTTATGAGCAAATCGCAGCTATCTTTGAAGAAACCGCAAACAATGAAAAGGAGCATGCTAAGATTTGGTTTAAAGAGCTTAAGGGCGGAGAAGTGCCATCAACACTTGAAAACCTTTTGGAAGCTGCTGCTGGAGAGCATGGCGAATGGGTTGATATGTATGTAAGAATGGCTAAAGAAGCTAAAGAAG
>CAOKRZ010000021.1 GCA_948471335.1 uncultured Christensenella sp.
CTTGGCAAGAGTGAACGCTTCTTTATCAACGCATTTAATTGCCTCTTTTGCAGCTTCAAAGTTGCCAGTATGTCCGATCATGTCAGGGTTTGAATAGTTGACCAAAATGAAATCATATTTCTTTGATTTGATTGCCTCAAGCGTTTTTTCTGTGATCTCAAGCGCTCTCATTTTTGGATATGGAGAGAAGTCGGGTGTGTCAATGCTGTCAATCAAAAAACGATCTTCGCCTTTAAATGGTTTTTCGATCCCTCCATTGAAAAAGAAGGTCACATGCGCGTATTTGGTTGTTTCGGCAATGTGAAACTGCTTAAGTCCTTTTTTGGAAAGAGTTTCAGAAAGACCAGATTTCACTTGAACCGGTGGATAAATTGTGTTTAGATGTTTCAAGGTTGGAAGGTATTCAGTCATTGGCGTGAAAAGAAAATTCTTAAACTTCTTTGTCTTAAACTCTTTGAAATTTGGGTCGCCGAAAGCGGAAGTTATTTCATGCTCACGGTCACTGCGGTAGTGATAGAAAATCACGCTGTCATTGTCTTTGATCTTTGCATTTTTGTCAATCACAAAAGGCTCAATGACTTCATCGTAAATGCCTGCCGCATAGCTTTTTTCAACAGCTTCCATTGCGCTTCCAACTTTTTCGCCTTTGCCGTGGACAAGAAGGTTGTAGAGCTTTTCAACTTTTTCATATTGCCCAGCTCGATCAAGAAGCTCGCGGCCAACAAGCGTGCCGATCTTGATGTTTGTTCCGCTTATTTTTTCTTCAGTCATTTTGATGTATTTTGGTGCATCTTTAATTCCTGTGTCTCGTCCGTCAGTAAAAACATGAAGATATATATTTTTAATTTTATATTTCTTGCTGTGGTCGAGAATGGCGAAAAGGTGAGCAATGTCAGCATGTATGCGGCCGTCAGATAATATGCCCATGATGTGAAGGTTGCTTCCATTTTTCTCCGCATGTTTCATTGCCTTTATCAGGGCTTTGTTTTTGAAGAAATTTCCGTTTGCAATCTCGGTGTCAATAAGTTGTAAGTCTTGAAGAATAACTCTTCCATTGCCAATGGTCAGGTGACCTGTTTCAGAGTTTCCCATAACGCCAGCTGGCAGTCCGACAGCCTCTCCGCTTGCCTCAAGAGCGGTGTGAGGGAAGTGTTTAAAAAGCTTTTTAAGGTTTGGTGTCCCTGCGCATTTTATTGCATTTCCTTTCTTTTCTTTGCGTATTCCAAATCCGTCTAAAATAATTAATGTAACCATTTTTTCTCCTATTTTTTGATTTTTTTATTATTTTTTTAATATTTTTTTAATTATTTTTCTATTTTTTAATTAATTTTTTATTTATTTTCTTTTTTATTATCAATTTTATCAAGCAGGTTATATCGTTCTGTATGAATTAACGCATTAAATATCTTCTCTTTTGCGTCTTTGTAACTTAGCTCCAATTTCTTTAAAAAGTCTTTTGCTTTTTCTCTTTCTGTATGCTTGTCCGCTGGGCAAATGTTTTTGACAATTGGATAAGCTTTAGACACCCTTATAATGTCATCTTCATCACAAAATATAAGCGGGCGTATTGCATGGAGGTCCATTCTTGATAGATAACTTATTGGCATAAACGAAGAAAGTCGACCTTCAAAAAACAAGCTGATGACAAAAGTCTCAATAAAATCGTCCTTGTGATGCCCAAGAGCGACCTTATTGCATCCAAGCTGTTTTGCCTTGCTGTTTAAAAGCCCTCTGCGCATATTTGCGCATAAAGAGCAGGGGTTTTTCTCCTTTCTGATGTCAAACACAACTTCAAACACGTTCGATTTTTCAACAAAAAGTTCAACATCAATGTCTTTACAAAACTTTTCAAGATCTGAATAATCATTTTTGCCATTTGTAAGATCGATTGAAACTGCAACAAGAGAAAATTTTTCTTTGCTGAATGATTGATAACGCTTTAACGCATGAAGAAGAGTGAGACTGTCTTTGCCTCCTGAAAGCCCAACACAGATTTTATCGCCGTTTTCTATGAGGTTATATTTTTCACATGCTTTGCGAAGCACACTTAATATTTTTTGCATAAATTATCCTTTTCTCAAAAATTATAACAAATATAATTAAAAAGTGCAATTTATTCATAAAAAAATAATAAAAAAATATTTTTTTGAATTTATTTTTTATTTTTTTAATAATTAAAATTCAATTAAAAATCATTTTTTAAATATTCTATTTACCTTGCAATTATTTGACAATTTTCCCATGTTTTTGTATACTTTTTCTAGGACTCGGAATTTATGTAATAAATTCGACAAATTATGTTTATTATCATGCAATTTGTGGGATATTAAACAAGGAGGAAAAATGAATAAGTTTTTGATTGTGCTTTTGGGAATATTTATGCTTAGCGGCGTGATTTTGCTTTCAGCTTGTGACAAGGCAAAAGTTACGCTGACTTTAAGCGATACGTACAAAGAAATTGTTGTTCTTGATGAAGATAATATTGAGGACACAATTATCACATGCAAAGTTGGCGGGAGCAAAAATGGTCGCGTCAATGTTTCGTCAAGCCAATCGAATGTTGTCACTGCAACTGTTGAATACAATTCTTCAAGCAAAGAAAATGTAATCACTCTCATTCCTGGTGACACTGAAGGAAGGGCAACAATCAACGTTTCAACTCTTGAACAAAATGTAACACAATCAATCACTGTTTACGTCCATGGTGAAGTGACTGACATGGAACAAAAAGAAGTGGCATCTAATGCAAAAAGCGATCTCTATGCTGTTAGAGGAGGCGAAGGCGAATTTGTCTCAACAACTCTTGATGCAGAAAAACTTATTTCATTCACAACAACCTTAAACACTCAAAGAAAAGATGTCAGCTGGGCAATTGCCGATGAAGATCAAAATGAGTACATAAGCCTTGATGGCAACACTTTAAGAATAAGCGGAGAATATAAAAGCCAAGCGGCAGATCCTAAAGTTACATTAATTGCAACTTCAGTTTACAACCCTGATATAACTACAGAGGTTGTTTTATCCATTCTTGACAAGATTGACACAAAAAACGTTGATCTTGGTTTTTCATTTAATAACAACCAATCATTTCAGCCAATATTCAACGAAGATGGCTCTTTCAATGAAATTGTTTTGACATCAAACATTCTTGCCAATGAAGAAGAAAAAACTGGTTACATCAATTTTGCTTTCAAAAATGACAAAGAGTATGAGATCAATCCACGCATTGACTACAGAAACAATGGCTATGACCTTGGCCTTATCTCAATCCTCAGTGAAGGTGCGGCAACAGAAGTTGGCGGCAAAACCCAACAGGTCTATAAGGTCGAAGGCAAGGATGACGCAAATGTTACGTCTTGGGTAAGCTTCGAAATCGGCTACGAAAACTTCAATTACAGCGAATTTACAACTCCATTCAAGGTTTCTTCTTTTGAAAAAATTGACACAATCAAGATTTCAAATGAACAAGGTGATGAAGTTAAGCCAACTGACAATCAAATAGTTTATAACAACTATTTTGAAGATCATGAGTTTGGCGCATCATTCAACCTCGCACTTCTTCCAAACACAGTTATTGGTGGGACGGGAAGAGTTCAAATCAAAATTGACTTTACAAATGCTGGAATTTCTGATCTTGGGGTAAGCCTGAAAGACCTTTTGGAAATCCATTATCAATTGCCAAACGGAAATGCTTCAAAATTGAACTTTGAGCAAAATGGGCTCTCTCTCGTTTCGCAAGAATTTGTTGCTTCAAAAATTTTCCTTAAAGCAAATCTGATTGGGATAAATTTGAACAAGATTTCAGATGTGAAGCTTTCTGTTGTTTCGCTAGACAATGAAAAGGTCTCTGCGGAAATGAAAGTTGAACTTCAAAGAGCTGCAGATAGGCTTAACTTTGATGGCGAAAATGATGTCTACATTTCAAGCTTAGACTCAACTGCCGTTCGCAGAACATTTGCGCTTGAAGGTCAAAGTTCAATCGAAGGCTTGAAAGTTGAATATGAAAACCCTTATGTTGAAATGCCTGTTCTCAGACAAATTTCAAGCACTGCATCTGAAGTTCAATTTGCTGTAGATTTCACTCTTTCAAGTTTCGGACGAGGACAAACAAGAGAAGGAAGATATAGAATTGTTCACAACAACGGCGTTTCAAGCGAATGGTTTGATTTGGATGTTCTTCTTCCTCTGACTTCAGCCGCGCTTGTTGTTGACAACATTTCAAGCTTTGATGCTGCAGCTGGATACAAAAATGAGGGTGCTTTGTATGACCAAAGCGGAAATGTAATTGAAGGGGCAACAAGAGGCTTAAGTTTCATTATGCTTAAAAACCTCGGGGCATTGTCATATCGTATCGTTACAAATGCTGAGCAAGGAGTTTCAAGCGAAGTTGAAACTGAATTTGCTTTCCTTGATTTCAATGGTGATGCTTCATTTGATTTTGCAACGATCAAGGCTCAAGCACAAAAAGAGAGCAAGGTTGTTTCAATCTCTGGCGATATAATCAAACCAATTGCCACAGGCAAGACTTATATGCTTATCAAGTTTAAAGGGAAAAGTCTTGAAGAGGGGAAGGTTAAAGACGTAGAACTTTACAGAATAATTGAAATTGAAACATTTATCGCGCCATCAGCGCTTATTCCAAGTGTTTCGGCAGTTGAAGTTTATGCGATGGATGACGAAACTGCTGCAACGGTAACAATGAATTTTGCTCAAAGCAATGTGACTTACATAGGTCGTGAGAACTTCACTTTTGGAGGAATTATTCTTGGCGACAAACGAGAAATTTCCTTCGGCTCATATAAAATTGACTCAATAATTGCGACTGAGTCGTCATTAACATTCACAATCAAAGGTCTTACAACTTTTGGGCAAGCCCTTGTAAGTGAAAACTTAATGGTTGCTTATGACTATTTTGATGAAAGCAAAAATGCAAAGGTCTTTATTGAAAGATCAATAAATGTGACAGTTATCAATGCTGAGCGCATTGAATCCTTAAACTGGGATAACTCAAGTGAAGACGGGATTTACTTTGAAGTCGGCTCGAATGAACCACAAATCTTTGCGGCTTCTTTTGCACCAACAAATGCAAGAGATAACGAACTTTATTTCCACGTCGTAAGCGAGTATGGGAATGACCCATTTGTTAAGTTCACAAAAATCGATTCAACAAACTACATGGTGCAGGCAAATGTCTCAACTGGAAGAAGTGGCTTTGTGTATGTTATGCCAAAGGATGCGTTAAACAATGGAAGCATAACCTATTATGACGAAACATTTAGTGATTCTCTTGATTTTACAAACGTGCCATTGAAATCTTTCAATCTTTCACAAATCGGTGCTGAGTTTGAAAACCTTTCTAAGTATTATTTCGTCAACAATCAAGGACAGCCAGTTTATCTTGACAAAATCATAATCAAAGTGCCTGCAGTTGTGTCTGACGGGCTTGGATTTGAAACTGCTTACAGAATTTATTCTTCAAATCAATTCGAAAGCATGCAAGCAAACAAATTCTACACCGTTATGAACAACCTCACTTTCAATAGGACTGCTTTTGAGAACTTCTCTGGTGGCCTTGAAGGCAACTCTTCTGATATCACTCTCACATTGACAGGCAACAACTTTGCAAAAGAATTAAGCGGACAAATCCGTAACATCACTTTTGCAGGAACAGTTATATCTGGAAGAGGTTTTGTTGCAGATGAAAACTCTGGAAAACTTTCAAATGTCACAGTTGACGTATATGTAAATCAAAACACATATTCAAACAGCTTACTCAAAAATGAAAGCGATCATGTCGGAGGCCTTGTCGGAACTAACTCAGGCACAATCGAAAACTGCGCAGTGCTTGGGCTTTCAATTGAAGGCGGCAACTATGTCGGCGGAATCGCAGGCGAAAATAAAGGCTCAATCAATGGTTCAAGAGTTGAGTTCTACAACTTCATGGGCGATGTTAACAACACATTCAATGGAACCAACGTTGCAGGACTTGTTGGGGAAAATGAAGGAAGCATCACGACAAGCTTTGCTTACAGCTATGCTGATAAAGATGTGCTTATCGGCACAAACAATAAGGCGCTTGTTTATAGGCAAATTTCAGGCTCAATTGACTTAAGCTTCACAAATATCAGAGTTCCACTTGATGGCATAACTTTACAAAATGGTTATGCTTGGGATAAAAACGAAGACGGCGAACTTGAACTTAAGTTCTATCAAAATGGCGTTGAGACAATTGAAGGCAATCTTTCAGATGAAATCTTCGTGCTTCAAAGCAGCAGTGGATTCAATGGTGACATCAACAATGGACACGCATACCTTAAAGCAATTTCTCAAACTTTGCCTGTGACAGGGTTTGACAATCTCGAACTGCAATCTTTGCAGACAACAAATGGATATCAAAAAACTATCAAAGTTTCAAACAATAAAGCTGTAGGAATTTTCTATAACACACGCAGCGCATCATTAAGCGAAAGGGAACAGCGCGATCTTGATGAATATAACAAAATTTCATTGAAAGACTTTTTGAATTTGGATATAACAAATCTTGTTGTCACAACAAGTGATGCACGCGTTGCTTCAATAAGCGCAGGACAACTCTCTTTCAAAGGCGAAGGAAAGGCAAATCTTACAATTTATTCAAAACAAGATTATTCAGTGACAAATACAATTGAAATCGTTGTTGTCAAAGCTATTTCAGCACTTACTGCGTCATACAACTTCTCAAATGATGTTGTTTCAGTGGCAAATGGCCAAGCGGTTCAACTTCAAAAAGGCAAAAACCTTTCAATGGTGTACAGCTTCGAGAAAACCTCAGTTCTTCTTGGCACTCAAGCAAGAAAAGTGGATCTTGACATGAATAAAACAACACTCAATGCAGTGACTTTGGTAAATCACAGCATGATAAGTGACTTTGTTTTGTCGATCAATGAAAGCAGAGATTGGAATGGAGAAAACGTCACAGTTCTTCCAAAGCTTTCAAATATTTCTGAAGAAGAATATCAAAATGCAATTGATTCATTATTTGGGCACACATTCCTTCTTACAACTTTTGATGGAGCGTTCTCACTTGAAGTTTCAGAGGATAAACTAAGCATCACTCCTTCTTCAGTTGGAAGACAAAATGCCACACTTATTACTTCTGACATAAATGATGCAATTGCACCAGAGGTTACATTCAAAAATGGCGCACCTTTGACAACATCACCAAATGGTCAAAACAGATGGATTGTTTCTTATGACGGCAAAGATATGTTTGACATGGTTATAAAGCCAAAAACACCAGTTGGGGACAAAATGTTCTCTATTGACTTTACAATTGAAATTTCAGTCAATGAGACATATAAATGGTCAGTCAAGGAAGAGCAAGATTTTGTTGTTACGCTTATGTCAAAAACAAAAGTTGCCAGTGAAACTTTTGAGTTTTCACTTACTCCACAACTTTTCAACAATATTGACGTTGGGGTATATAAGCTTGACACGTTAAGTTCAAGCGGCGGCAAAACAATCTATAACACAGAGTCAATCACAACAAGCGTGCTTGCACCAAGCCGCGGAGCAGTGCTTAAAGTCAACATCAATCCTTCTTTTGCAAACTATCATCATATGATTATCACTTACAGCGGCGCATCAACTGCCGACGCTGTGAGAATAACAAAGGTTCTTGCAATGAAGGACAACAATGGTCAAGCCAGCCAAACATCATTCTATAACGATGAGACAATCGGAATCGTTTCAAATATAGGCAACGGGCTTATTGTTACACCAGAAGATAAAGATAAAGCTTATGGAAATATGCTTTTCTACATCTGGGTTAATGGATCAGTTAATGTTGATACAAACCTTGTTTTTGATATAACTTTCTTTGATCATAATGGCGTGCTTATAAGAAGCGTAAGTCACCTTATCCATGTTTCGTACATGCAAGATCCTGACATCGTAATTAATGGTCAAAGATACAGCTCTTTCATGGCAAAAGGGCAAACAACAACAGGAAGTCTTTACATAGACAGCGATCAAACAGTCAATGCAAGTTCTCTGAAAATTAAACAAGCTGAATCTGGAGTAAGAATTATAGGATTTACTCAAGTGGATTCTGATGTAGCTGGAAGAAAGCTTTATCAGTTCACACTCTCTGTTGACATCAATGCAAAAGCTTCCGGAGAAAACGACACCTTTGCAATCGAAGCTGAAGTTGTTGGCGACGGCGAGACAAAAACAGTTTCAAACACAATCAAAATTGTTGATGTTGCAATCAATCCTGATCCAAACACAGTTTCCGTTTTCAAAGCAGAAGACGACATCTATCAAGCTTATGTTGGAATGGAAGACACTTTGAAATTTGATTATACTTTCCTTCCAGAAAGCTACCAATATGACTCAAGTGACTCGACGCTTAACGCAATTGCTGCAACTCTTAGAAATGCAAGAGCAGAATTCAGAAAGAATGGCTATTACAAAGAAGAAAATTACAGCATCAACTATAAAGGCAATGACCCAGTTGAGCTTAAAAACAGATTGTATTATTACAACGAACAAACTAGCGGTTGGAGCAACATCTATGATGAAACAAATGGATACATTTCTTCAATCAATGGATACTTCAGAGTAAGTGGAAATGGAAACGAACTTAAAATTGAAGGTCTGAGAGAAACTCCAAACGACAGCTACGTTTTGATGATGATGCACACAGAAATCACGATTGGAAGCGAAAAACCAATCAACGTAGACAAGATTTTCAGAGTTTCTGTAACTCAATATTCTGATGAAGATCTTCCAATTTGTGTGTACGATGAAAGTGACTTCTTGAACATGGAGACAGGAAACGAACAAGATTATATCTTGATGAACGATATCACTCTTCACTCATATGTTCCATTTGACACAACAAATATTGCAAGCCTTGACGGAAATGGTCACGTGATCAATATTGACAGATTTTCAACAACAAAAACTGATCAAAACGTATCAACGCTTCAACTTGCACTGTTTAGAAACGTAACACAAAACACAACTCTTAAAAACCTTGTTGTAAACATTGCAAGCGCAGGCAACGGTATTGAAGCCGATATAAGCGCATACAAAAATTTTGAGATTGCTGGCCTTGCAATTTCAAACAGTGGTATAATCACCAACTGCCAAGTTGTCGCATTTGACAACACACTTGTAAACAGCTCACTTGGTTTAGATATCAAATATATAAATGGCGCTGGAACAAGCGAAATGGTATATTTGACCAATGGCTCAAGATGGAGCAGCTCGGTTGCTGGATTTGTTTTGAGAAACAATGGAAGCATCACAAACTCAAGAGTTGGCGGCGACTCTGCTTACCTTATTGGCAAGAAAGAAGAGGAATTGAACGTTTATACTCTTCTTACTCAAACTCTTGGCACTTTCAATATAAATGCTCAAGGAAATATCGCGGGCTTTGTGCTTGAAAACGCTGGCAACATTGCCTCATCTTATGTGAAAAACATTGATATAACAAACATTTCTCAAGATCCAGATCTTTATACTGCTGGTTTTGTTGGGACAAACTCAAACTCAATCATCACTTCGTTTGTTGAAGGGGTGAAGGGCAGTGATTTAAATTCAAAAGAACTTTACACAAGACAAGGCTCTTCACTCAAATCAAGTGTTGGCATTGTTTCAGGTTTTGTTTATGAAAACACAAATTCAGCCCAAGCAGTTATAAAAGACAGCTATTCAAATATTCGAATTGCAAATAGCGCAAGTGAAGATGCAGTTTATCTTGCTTCTGGTTTTGTATACATAAACAGAGGCTCACTTAAAAACTGCTATTCAGCTTCTCAGGTTGAAAACTTGCTTTCGTCTCAAATGAACTTCTCAGGTGTTGACAGAAGCGGAAACCTTTTAAACACTGACGGAAGCTATGAAAACTGCTATTACTATAACACAGACTACACTGACTACAGCGCAAATGGTGAGCCAACAGAAACAAGCTTCGCAACAGGCGCTGGTCAACTTAAAAATGTTTCAAATGCTGATTCATTCTATGGCTTTGCTGTTGGAAACGAATCAAGCACAGACAGTGTATGGAAAATGACCGCAGCAGAAGGCATCAAACTTATTGAACCAGAACTTATGTCATTCTCATATCGCTATTACAATCCACTTCCAAAAGAAAATCCAGATGATCGTGATACATATTCGCTTCCTTACGCGACAGTAAGAGGCGACACTTTGATGAATGTGTCTTACGGCTCATACTACAACCCAATCATTGTCAGAACAGCAAGAGAGTTTGTTGAAGTGACAGGAACAAGCACCTCAACAAGCATTTCAAACTACTTTGATTCGAAACGAATTATGGGTACTTATAGAATTGTTTCAAACCTTGATTTCACACAGCTGACTTCTTCTGGCGCGGAACAAACAAATGGAATCAACATTCCATCAACAGGCAAAGCTCTCACTGGAATTGTCTATGGAAATGGTTTCACAATTTCAAATGTCAACTTGACAAGCCCAGATGCGGCATTCTCATATGGTCTTTTCGGTTCTGTTGAAAAAGCTGGAGAATCTGCACGTACTCCAATGGTTATAAATCTCAATCTTACAGTGACTAAGGTTGTTGACAACCAAGCCTCAACAGTTGGCGCGCTCAGCGGCTTTGTTCGCGATGCAAGCATAGTCAATGTTGAAGTTGCGTTCAATGACGGCTCAAGAGTTGAAGGGCTCAATTACGTCGGAGGCGTAATCGGATTTGCTTACGCTGACAGCTATTTGAAAAATATCAGCGTGACAGATGCAACAGTTATTGCAAGCAGAATTGCAACAAACGATCCATTTGATTCAAACTCATTCAGTGACCATAGACGTGACCTTGCATCTCTGCGCAGAACTGTTTCAACAACAATGTCAAACATCTCAACTTTGAGAAGTCGTCTTTCAAACTTCTCATATGCGGGTGGTGTTGTTGGCTTTATTGATTCGTTTAAGGATAGTGAATATCTTTTAAGCTATCGTCAAAACGACCTTGATTCATTGACAAAAAGCAGTGACTTTAAGGTTGTAAGCCTCTCAGCAAGCGGAGATACCTTTGTTCAAGGTTCAGTCGCAGGCGGTCTTGTTGGACTTTCTGGAAGTCAGACTTCAATCCGCGACGGAAAACTTATTGTTGACGGAACAATTTCTTACAACGAAACTCGAATTATTGCAACAAACTATTATGCGGGCGGAATTGTCGGTCAGGCATTCGGTTCACTTTCTCAACTTGTCGCAACTTATAATTCAACTCTTTTAACTCAAGTTCAGTCAAATATGGGAAGATATTATTTGAATGGCAGATTTGACAATTCACTTGAAAGGGGTGCTGTTGACATCTTCGCAGCATCTGTTGGTGATTATTCACAAATAGCAATAGGCGGACTTGTTGGTTATGCGGGCAGCGGGGCAATGATGCTCAGCTATGCAAATATAAATGTCATCGGTCTCACTTCACAATATGCTGGTGGACTTATCGGCGTTGTTGATAGTGACAGATCAGCTGGATTTAATGTCGACAATGGCAATATCGATGGATTCGATTGCAAATATCTCATAAATCAAGCTTATGCAAGCGGAGACGTACGTGCGCTGAGCGCTGCGGGCGGAATTGTTGGATACATAACAAAAGACAGCAATCTCTCACTTTATGCAGTCAACAGCGTGAACTTCTTCACAAATTATGACTATTTCTCAAACACTTCGGTTGCTCTTTCAGAAGACGTCTTTGATCAGCTGAAAGTATACTCTTTCGTCGGCGAACTTGCAGAAGCTGAAGTTGGTGACAACGAAAATGTTGTTAAAAATCTTAAACCTTGGGTTAGCTTTGAGCAAAACTACATCACTCAAAACAATAATGCACAAGCGCAAAGCGAAACCGTTGGAAGAATTTTCAGATATGCAAGACTTTCTGCAGATGTCTCTGCGAAATTCACAAAAGGAATAACTTTTGAACATCTTGACAATGAAAACGGTGGAGACGGAGCGAAATATACTTTCAAAATCCAAGAACCTTCACTTTACACCGAAACTATTTCAAACGGAAAGAGTTACACTCAAAGCGCTTTCCTTAATAATGAGTTCTGGATCGATAACAACTGGACTCATCCAGATACATCGCTTTTCCCAACGCTGAAGTATACTGACGCACTTGGATATATAATCTACCTTGACTGCTTCAATGTCGATACAGTTGTTAAAGCAATGACTTTAAACAGAAATATTGAAGTTATTGTCAGAGGAAAGGTTTTCGATGATCCAAATTCAAAAGTGTATGCAAATGTTGATTTCACAGACGAAAAGTATAAGGATCTTCCTTTCATTTCAAACTTTGCAGGCACAATTCGCGGTGACAGATCGGAAGAGCACACG
>CAOKRZ010000022.1 GCA_948471335.1 uncultured Christensenella sp.
TCTTGCATTTTTCATATATTTTTCAACAATTTCTTCCTCATCTGCAAGATTGCCAAAAGTATCTACAATCTCTTCGCATTTATCAAACAATTTCTCTCGCAAAGCTTCGAAATACAAGTTTGAATTCTCATGATCTCTATGATAACTTTTACCGGTGAATTTTTTATCGATCATCTTAATCAAATTCATCAATGTGCTTTCATTTCCGTTTGTTGTATAGCTTTCAAAAGCAAAATTATCACTTGCGAAGAATTTTTTAACGCTTATTGGCTGAATCATGCTTAATACAGCTTTAATTATATCGTTCTTTTCACCTTGATTTTCAGCATTTAAAACCAGATTATTATGCGCATTATCACAACATTTGTTTATCGAGTCAATTTCTTCTTGACAAAGATATTTACAGTCGTTAAGAAGTTGAATCAATAACCTATGTGCAATCAAAACTGTATTTGAAAGCTTAGTTTGAAAAATAAGATAATCATCAAAATCTTTTGCCAATTTGGAAACTTGATCATAGCTAAATTTTGGAGCCTTTTCACTGCAAGATAAATAATCATAGATCGGTTTAATACAATTGTCAACTATTGATTTCATACTTTTGAAGCCATTTGAAGTATAGTTTTCAAGAACTGCAAGTGCCTTATCTTTAAGAGCCGCACGTTGACTCTCTTCCCTGATGAATCTTTTAACTGCAGCCATTGCAGCTACATCCTCATTCTTCTTTTTAGCCTCTTCAGCTTTTGCTTTGCTTTTTGCAGCTTTAGCAGCTCTTTTTTCTTTTGCTGATTTCTTTCCAGGTGGAGAGTATGGCTTTTTCTGAATGTTTAAAGAAGGCTTAGTTTCAACATCAGCAGAAGTTTCAGCCGCTGGTGTTTCAACAGGTGTTTCTTGAGCTTTCACTTCGGGAGCTTTTGCAATTTCAACGACTGCTTCTCTTGCATCATTCTGCAAAATTTTTTGTTTGTTCTTTTTTCTTTCAGCTTTGATGCCTTCTCCAGCAATTTTGACAACTTCTGAAACAGCATCCGCTTCTTTTTTGAATTTCTTTCTAAGCATTTCAAGTCTCATGTCTGAAATTCTGCTTTGTGGAAGAGTTGTAATTTCAAGCTCACTTTTTTCTCTTTTACGTGTTGCAACTCTTTGAATTTCTGTGCTTCTTGTTTGGTTCTCGCGGTTGTTTTTAACGCCCAAGAAAGTGAAAGGTTTTTCAATGAAGGCTTTTCTAAGCTTATTGTCAAAAGTGTTTTTAGAAATTTCACCAAGCACAAGTTCAATAAAGTCTGGAGATTCATCAAGAATTGCCAAATTATTTACAATGCAAGTGATCGCATTTCTATGGCCGAGATAGTATGCAAGCTGATATGAAATCTGCTCAAAATATGGCCCTTTTGCTGCCCTAGCTGAAGGAATTTGAGTCAAGTTGTCAAGATTGTAAAGAGCATCTTCTGCAAGTCTTTTTGAAGAAGTCTTTGGATCAAGGTAATTTGCCTCTTTCATAAGTTTTGCAAGAACAGCTGTAAGTTTATTCTCAACTTCAGCATAAGTTTCTGGAGAGTTGAGAAGACTTGAAGGCGCTTCTGCAATTCTCATCATAAGCTCTTTCTTTGTGGCACGTTTTTCAGTGACAAACTTCCTATAATACATGTCAATTGTTGAAGCAAGTTTGTCTTCACTTGTCATAAGAAGACTCAAGCATTTTTCAACCATAGGTCTAACTGCAAGAACCTTCTTTTCATCGTCACTTAAATCTTCGACTTCTTCTGTAAGCATTTTAAGCCAATCAAGGATGTCTCCAACTTTAGCTTTATATACTTTGAAAGCCAAGCTGCCACACTGCTCAAGAACCTTTTTCAAATCTTCTTCTTTAAACAAAGTTTGACCATCAAGTGCATCATATTCAACTGCTGTAAGCTTTTTAACGCTGTCTTCAAAAGCTATAACTTGTGGAGAAATTGCAAATCTCTTGCGAGCAATATTTGAAATAGGTTTAAGTTGTTTTTGGCTTTTGGCAATATTAACTTTGAAATTTGCATTCGCAGCATTTTCAATGTTTGTTTTTGTGATGATTTTGAACATGCTTACGCCATATTTTCTTGCAATTGCTGCCGCTCTAATGATACCGTTGTTTATTGCAACGCTTTTGTTGAAATAGAGATCCAAAATCCCATTGATAATCTTTTTAGAATAGTTTCTTTTAACATTATCTTCAGATTGTTCCATTTCAATTTGGGCTGCCACTTTATTTAAAAATGAAGAAATTTTTGAAATAAGCTCATTATCTCTGTCTTTGCAAATCTTTAAAATTTCATCATTGATTTCCTTATCGCTCAAAGAAAACTTTGCGCCCAACAATTTCCCTAAACTGATCATTTTTTCATTTACTTCTGCGTCGTTTTCAATAAAATCTTTGATCTTATCAATTTCGATTTCGTCCAAATGTTCAATGCCTATGACCTTTGTTGCTTTAACTTGTGCCATTTTTCCTCCTAAATATAGATAAATTATATATTATAATACCCCATCTGTCAATAGTGAAAAACAAAAAAAGTGGGCAAGCCCACCTTTTTATTTTATTATTTATTACCTCTCATTTGTTTTTCAACTTCAGCAGCAAGGTCGTCATGTCTCTTTTCAAGACCTTCACCCATTTCATAACGAACGAATCTGCGAACAGTGATCTTTTCACCGATTTTCAAAATCATTTCGTTGATGTATTGTGTGATTGTCATGCTTGAATCTTTAACGAAAGCTTGTTCCATAAGGCAAACGTCTTGATAATATTTCTTAACTCTGCCTTCAACCATTTTTTCAATGATTTGTGCTGGTTTTCCTTCGTTCAAAGCTTGAGCTCTCAAAACTTCTTTTTCTTTCTCAAGTTCTTCAGTTGGAACTTCATCAGTTCTAACATATTTTGGATTTGCAGCAGCAATTTGCATAGCGATGTCTTTGCCAAGTTGAATGAAAGCATCGGTCTTAGCAACGAAGTCTGTTTCGCAGTTGATTTCAACAAGAACACCAATCTTTCCACCCATGTGAATGTAAGATGTTACGATACCTTCAGAAGCGATTCTTGATTGTTTCTTTGCAGCGGCAGCGATACCCTTTTCGCGAAGCCAAAGTGTAGCCTTTTCAAAGTCGCCGTCACATTCAGTAAGTGCCTTTTTGCAGTCCATCATTCCTGCATTTGTTCTTGCTCTAAGTTCGGCAACGTCTTTTGCTGTAAAACTCATAATAATTCTCCTTTTTGCTTATTTATTTTCTTCAGCTGGAGCTGCAGTTTTTTCTTCAGCTTTAGCTTCAACTTTTTTCTTAGGTGCTGGCTTTTTTCTTGCTGGTTTCTTGCCGTGTTTTTCTTCTCCAGCTTCTGCGATTTCAAGATTTGGCTTTGTTTCAGCGAGAGCTTTCTCAAGGTCTATTTCTTCCTCTTCAGCAGTCTCTTCTTTCTTCATTGACACGCCTTCTCTTGCTTCGATAACAGCGTCAGCAATTGCAGATGCAATAAGTTTAACTGATCTGATTGCGTCGTCGTTTCCTGGGATTACACAGTCAATTCCGTCTGGATTTCCGTTTGTGTCAACAAGTCCAACCATAGGGATTCCAAGCACTTTGCATTCGTGAACGCAAATGTGTTCGCAAGATGGGTCAACAACGAAAACTACGCCTGGAAGGTCTCTCATTTCTTTGATTCCGCCAAGGTTTTTCTCAAGTTTGTCGCGCTCTGCCTTAAGGATTGTAACTTCTTTCTTTGGAAGAAGATCAAATTCCCCAACTTTTTCCATTTGGTTGAGTTTGTTAAGACGCTCAATTCTTGACTTGATTGTCTTGAAGTTTGTAAGGCATCCACCAAGCCAACGAGTGTTCACATAGAACATTCCGCAGCGTTCTGCCTCTTCTTTAACAGCCTCTTGAGCTTGTTTTTTTGTTCCCACGAAGAGAACGTTTTTGCCTCCTGCAACGACATCGCGAACGAAAGAGTAAGCTTTGTCAACTTGCACAGAAGTGTCTTCGAGGTTGATGATATGAATATCATTTCTTGCAGTGAAGATGTATTTTTTCATCTTAGGGTTCCACTTTCTTGTTTGGTGACCAAAGTGAACGCCTGCCTCGAGAAGTTGTTTCATTGAAATAACTGACATTTAAATTTCCTCCTTTTTTGTTTTTGTCCTTCCCCTCGCCTTTCATTGCTCCAAAGGCAACCACAAGAGAAATCTCTTTTTATTCAGCAGCTTGGTATCGTTTTTTAACCACTGAATGTCTTTGGCAACGGCCTTTGAATTTGACGAGAGTGCAAATTTGTCTTCAATGACTTTGATATTGTAGCACATATAAAAAAATAAATCAAGCAAAATTTGCAAGATTTATTTCATAGTTAATTTTTTTCAAAAAAGTCTTTTTCACAAGAGTAAATTTCACCTTTCAGCATTTCAAATTCGCTTCTGGAAAGCTTCCCTTCTTTCGGAATCATATCCCATATGTAAGGTCTGAGTTTATCAGCAATTTCAACAAACTTATATACTTCTCCTGCAAAAATTCTGTTTGCACCTTTGCCTTGTGTAAAAGTTGGATTTGTAGAAACAATTTCTCCTTTTGGCAATGTGAAGATTTTAAAACCATTTGCTTCAGTCTTTATAAATGCAGGGCTGTAATTTAAAAATGTGGAAACGTCTTTAAGCCCAAAATCTCCAAAAGTATGACCAGTCTTTTCATTGATGCTTATAACATAAAGCTCATCAAGCTTAACATTCTTTTCTTTCATTTCCCTCTCCTGTACAACTTTATATTAACACAGTCCGTTCCAAAAGTCAATATTGGATTAAAAGAAAAAATCATGAGATTTCTCATGACTTTTTTAAGCTTTTGCAGCCTTTTTCTTTTTTGGTTTGTAAGCAATTGCCCAAAGTCCAGGTGTGATGAACACTGAAGAATAGAATCCAGCGCCAATACCAAAGAGAATTGGAAGTGCAAATTCACGGATATCACTTACGCCAATGATTGCAACAAGAGCAATTGTGATAATCGTTGTAAGCGTTGTGAAGAATGAACGCGTCATTGTTTCTTTCACAGAAGCATTCGCAATTTGGGCATTGTTTGCCTTTGCGAAGGTTCCGCCCTTGATGTTTTCTCTGATTCGATCAAATATGACAATCGTGTTGTTGATCGAATAACCAAGAATTGTCACAAGTGCTGCAACAAACGAGCTGTTGATTTGGATTCTGAAAATAAGCACAAGGCTTGCCATGATCATAAGGTCATGGAAAAGTGCTAAGATTGCAGCAAGACCACTTGTAAGCTCGAAGCGAAGAGCAACATAGATAAGGATGAAAGCAATTGCAACAATCATTGCAATAAAGGCGTTCATAAGAAGCTCACTGCTTGCAGTTGCTGTCACGGTTTCAGGCGCTGAAACTGCGGCTTCATAGCCATCAACATAACCAAACTCTTTTTGAAGAGCTTCACGAATAGCTTTGTTTGTGCTTTCAATTTCATCATCAGATTTGTTTTTGTATTGAATCTGCATTGCTTTGCCTGAACCAACTTCAGCGACATCCATACTTGAAGTCCTGAAGATGTCAACGCTAACTCCTTCAAATTCAGCAAAAACTTTGTTGATGCGATCTTTCATAGCGTTATAATCGCCATCTTTTGAGATGTCATAAACTGGAGCGTTTTCTGTTTTAATAATGCCCTGCTCGTTTGCATAGATTGTGATAATTGATCCGCCAGTGAAGTCAATTCCGAGATTGAAACCAACTGTGCAAAGAAGAATAATTCCAACAAATATGATAACAAGAGGAGCAATCAAAAACCATTTAAGATTTTTACAGTAGTTAAACTTTGAGTTATCAATAAGTCCGTCAATTGAAAACTTTGATTTTTTGAATATCATCATTTCTCTTCACCTCCTACTACAATTTCAGAAGCGCTTTCTTTTGCAGGTTTTTCTTCAACGGGTTCTTCGATCACCTCGACACCTTCTTTACGATAGAGACGAAGTGGTTTTGGATTTGTGCTGTTGATTGGAAGATACCATTTAACAAGGAATCTTGTCACAACGAGAGTTGTAAACATCGAAAGCACGATACCAAGAAGAAGAGTTATCGCGAACCCTTTGATGGCTGCTGTGCCAAGAATGTAAAGGATGATTGATGTGACAATTGTTGTGATGTTTGAGTCAAAGATTGGCCAGAAAGCTTTTTTGAAGCCTGATTTAACTGCGTATGGAATTCTTTTTCCTGATGCATACTCTTCTCTGATTCTTTCAAATATGATGACATTGCCGTCAACAGCCATACCAAGAGAAAGAATGATTCCGGCAATACCAGGAAGAGTGAGCTGAACGAATGGAATGGCTTGAAGGAAGAAGAGCATAAGGATCATATAGATCACAAGCGCAACGTCAGCAAGCACACCAAAAAGTCCATAGCGCCAAGCCATGATAATCATGATGATAAATAGTGCGACCGCACCTGCGATAAGCCCAAGAGTGAGAGCGTTGCGTCCAAGAGTTGCAGAAATGACACTGTTTTCAATGAGGCTGAGTTTTACATTGAATGTGCCTGACATGATTGAAAAAGCATATTCTTCAGCTGCAGACTGAGAATTAAGCGATCCACCTGAAATGAAAGTTGCCCCGTCATTTATCTCGCTTTCGCAAGTCAAAGTATTCCAAGGTTGCCCTTTCACTTCCCCAAGATAGATATAGATATTTTTGCTTGAAGACTCTGAAGCTTTTCTTGTCAATTCAGCAAATTTCGATTTTCCTTCGCTTGTAAAACGAAGAGTAACGCCATATTGCTTATCTTGAGAATTGTAAGTTGCAAAAACGTCAGTGATGTCATCACCTGTGATATAAATATCAGGCGTAACTTCACCATTTGCCATTTCAAGAGTCATTGATAAAGTTCTTGGATTTTCAAGGAAAGTGAAGATGTCATCACTTTCTTTTGCAGAAGGAACTTCAATTCTGATTCTGGTTGAGCCTTGTCTTTTGACAATCGCTTCACTATAGCCTTCTGAATAAAGAATTTCAGAAAGTCTTGTAACAGTTGCGTCAATTGACTTACTAAGGTCTGCATCCGCCCTTGTTGTTTCGCAATCATAAACAACAGAAAGCCCGCCTGAAAGGTCAAGCCCTTTAGAGATAGAGTTTGCAAAACCGTTATAAACATAGCTTGTCCCAGCAATAGGGATTGGGCCACAGCATAAAACGATGCCGATGGCAACCAAAATAGCCATAATAACAAATTTTATTATTGAACGCTTTTTAGCCATTAAGTTCCCCTTTAGTTTCCCCTTGATAATATTTCATAGAAGTTATTGCCAACATTGGCAAAAAGTATAAATAAATTTATTTTTTTCAAAAATTTATTTTCCGACATGAGATATTATAAGAAAATAAAGGGCAACTGTCAATTGTTTTGAACATTTAGTTGGAAGTTTTTTTGATATTAACGCAGATTATTCCGCAAATCGCGCCCATTACTCCTCCAAAAAGGATGTCATTTAAAAGTCTTTTGTCAAAAGTGAAGCTTCCATCCAAAATGCTGAAAGTCAAAAATGCAACAATTGTGTAAATAAGCCCAATCAAAAGTCCGCTGACAAGCCCCATTTCTTTTGACTTTTTAAGACCTATAAACACGCCCATAAAAACGCTGACACCTTTTATCACTTGATTGACTGGATTTATTGCGCTTTCTGGAATGTTTGTAAACTTTAAAATAAAAGCAAAAATCAAAATGCCAACAAGAGTGAAACATAAGGAAATCAAGCTGCCCTTAATGATTGAGCGAATTATCTTGTTTCCGCCCTCGCTTCTTTCTCTTTTCGCTTTTCTAACTTTTTTAACTTTCGCTTTCATTTCCCCTCCACATACTTTTTCAATATCTAAAAATATGTTTGAAAAGAAAGAAATATGTTATTTGTTAAATAAAAAAAAGTGACTAGATAATCACTTCTTTTTTGATTTAGGTTTTTTGCCACTCACTTGAGCTTCAATGTCAGCTGCTGTGTTTGAATCTGAAGAGATAAGTTCGTCAGTCTTGATTTCTTCCTTAGCTTCGATTTCTTCTTTCTTAGGTTCAGCTTTGGTTTCTTTCTTGCCTTCAACCTTTGCTTCAACAGCGGCAGTTTTGTCTTCTTCCTTGAAAACATTGTAAATCGCGAAAGCGTCAACTGAAATGTATCCTTTCTTCTTATCAGTTCCTGTTTCGATTGTCACAATTTTCTTTTCGCCTTCAAGTTGCATGTCAACGATAGTGCCATAAACGCCACTTGTTGTTAAAACTTTATCTCCTTTCTTGAGTGAGTTTGCCTGATCGTTAAGCTTTTGGCTTTCTTTTTTATTTCTTGCTGAAACAAGAATTGGATAAACAATAACCAGCACAAGCACCAAAACAATCAAAATAATTTGTGTTGTTCCCATTTATTTTACCTCCGTTATTTTTTCAATACAAATAAGAATAAAAATGTAAAGAAAATGACTGCAACTGCAAGGATAATCGTATTCGCCATTTCACCTCCAAGTTTAACATAGTTTTTGATCTTTTCAAAGCGATTTAATCGCCTAAAAGAAAATTTATTTGTTTTTTAAGTGTATATCGTCAATTTTTGACAAGATTTTAGATTTTCTTAGTCCTGATCTCTTCGTCAAGTCTTGCGATAAAGTCGTCGAGCCTAAGTCCGCTCTTGTTTTCAAATCCGCGTCCGCGAATTGAGATTGTCGCAGTTTTTTCTTCTTCGTCACCAACAATGATAAGGTAAGGAAGTTTCATACTCATCGCTTCTCTGATCTTATATCCAATCTTCTCATTTCTGTTGTCGCACTCAACCCTAAGTCCGTGTTCTTTAAGAATAGCCGTGATCTTTTCAGCATAGTCATTTGATCTTTCAGTAAGCGTAAGCACTCTCACCTGCTCAGGCGCAAGCCAAAGTGGAAAGGCTCCGGCATATTTTTCAATAAGGTAAGCAAGAGTTCTCTCATAGCAACCGATGCTTGTTCTATGAATGATGTAAGGAGTCTTCTTTTCTCCGTCTTTATCAGTGTATTCCATTCCAAATTTTTGAGCAAGCATTTGATCGATTTGAATTGTGATAAGAGTGTCTTCCTTGCCAAATACATTTTTGATTTGAATATCAAGTTTTGGTCCATAGAATGCGGCTTCGCCAATTCCAATTTCATAAGGAACTTCAAGATGGTCAAGAATTTTTTGCATCGAAGCTTGAGCTTTTTCCCATTGCTCTGTTGTTCCTTCATATTTTGCGCGATTGTTTGGATCCCATTGAGAGAATCTGTATGAAGCATCTTCATAAAGTCCCAAAGTTTTAAGCATATAGATTGCAAGCTCAAGGCATTTCTTGAACTCTTCTTCCATTTGTTCAGGTGTGCATATGAGGTGACCTTCAGAAATTGTAAACTGACGCACTCTGATAAGTCCATGCATTTCCCCGCTTGCTTCATTTCTGAAAAGTGTTGATGTTTCGTTGTAACGAAGCGGAAGGTCTTTGTATGAACGCGCTTTGTTAAGATAAGCTTGATACTGGAATGGGCAAGTCATAGGACGAAGCGCGAAAACTTCCTTGTCCTTTTCTTCGTCGCCAAGCACAAACATGCCATCTTTATAGTGATCCCAGTGTCCAGAGATTTTGTACAAGTCACTCTTTGCCATAAAAGGAGTTTTTGTTAAAAGCCAGCCGCGCTTTTCTTCTTCATCTTCAACAAATCTTTGAAGAATTTGAATGATTCTAGCGCCTCTTGGCAAAAGAATTGGAAGGCCTTGACCTACATAGTCAACAGTTGTGAAAAGTTCAAGCTCACGACCAAGTTTGTTGTGGTCGCGTTTTCTTGCGTCTTCCATTTTTGCGATGTATTCACTTAAGTCTTTCTTTGTCTTGAATGCGTAGGCGTAAATGCGTTGAAGCATTTTGTTCTTTTCGTTTCCTCTCCAGTAAGCACCGTTTACGCTGTGAATCTTATAGCCATAGTTTTGCAAATTTCTTGTACTTTCCACGTGAGGACCTCTGCAAAGGTCAAAAAAGTCATCGCCTGTGTAATATAAGGAAACTTCTTCCCCTTTTGGAAGCTCATTGATAATTTCAGTTTTATAAACGTTCCCAGCAAAAAGCTTAAGAGCCTCTTCTTTTGAAACAACTTTTCTTGTGAAGCTTTCGCCTTTATTGATGATCTCTTTCATCTTGTTTTCAATAGCAGCGTATTCGTCTTGCGTGATTGAATGAGCAAGATCTATGTCATAATAGAATCCGTCTTCAATTGCTGGCCCGATTGTCAGCTTCGCTTCTGGATAGATTGACATAACTGCTTTTGCAAGCACGTGAGCAAGTGAGTGTCTTGCCTTTTCAAGCTCTTCATCTTTCTTATTTTCAATTTTCATAATTTCCTCCTTAAAAGGTGCTTAAAGCACAAAAAAATCCTTAAGAAAACTCTTAAGGACGACTAAACAAAATAACCGCGGTTCCACCTTAATTGCATATAAAATGCCACTTAATTTTTTTTGCCTTCATCGCAAGAAGTGGTTTCGCATTTCACCCTAGTCAAGGTTTTTCACCAGCCAACCTTTCTCTGTGCACATTAAGTGACGCTACTTGTCTTCTGCTCTTGCATTAGTCATATATTAACATTTTGTAAAAATATAGTCAAGCATTTTTAAAATTTTTTCATTAAAGTTTTGTCGCTGTGTATACTCACTCTTTCGTCGAATATTTTCCCAAGAAGATCAACCGCTTTGTTGTTTGATGTGCAATAGAGGTTGATTTTTTGTGGTGCAAGGTCAATGATTGAAGAGACAAGCCCTTCTTCATTGAATGTGACATTGTTGTAAGTTGTATCGCCTTCATCTTCAAGAAGGATTTTGAATCCGTCTTCATTTTCAACTACGCTGACTTCTTCTTCGCAAATTTCTATGTTGTCGATGAGAAACTTCAGTAGATCCAAAAAGGCATCGTTGCTTATAAGATACACCCTGTTTTCGTTTGCAAGAGAGACAAGCTCAGTCCATTTTGCTTTAAGTGCGCCAAGTCTAAACTCATAAAAGCTGTCAAGAAAAAGCGAATGGCCAATCTCCAAATTTTTCAAGACTAAAAACTTATCCGTCTCACGATCAAAATTTAAAAGTGCTTTTTTAAAAGCAGTCATTCCAATCTTATCATGCATTGGAATTTTAAGATTCTTTTCAAGAAAAGCATATTTAAAGTCTGTGCAAATGATTTGAGTCACAAGCCTTTCGATGACGCGCTGAGCTTCCCCGCAAAAGCTTTCTTCGACAGCCATTAAAATTGAGGTATAGCCATTTTCTTCATGTGACGTTACAATTCCATTCATATATAAACAGCTTTTACTTATGTTTTCAATAAAAAACTGAACTATTCTTTCTCTATCCGACCTGACATTTAAGGAAAATTCCCACATACAAACTCCTTTCCAAAGATATTCTATGCAGGGGTTTTAAAAATACTCAAAAAAAATTCTACTTTTTCAAGTTTAACTTTAAATAATTTGACAAATAAAAGAAAAATATTGATAATACTATAAACGAGGTGTTTATGAAAAATGTCAAAAAATACGCTCTTGCTTCCCTGCTTTTAGTTCCCGCCCTTATGTTTGCTGGCTGCAACGACAGCAAAAGTTATTCAGTTATAACTCGTTCAAGCAGTGAAATTTTGGGAACGGCAATTGGAGGCAGTCAAAGTGCGATAAAAGAAGGAAGCAAAGTTTCTCTTTCTGCTTTTGCAACTGCTGAGAACTCTGAGTTTCTTTGCTGGGTGCAAAATTCAAGCAAGATCATCTCAACAGAAGCCCAAACAGAAATCAAGGTTTCAGAGGCGACAAGTGGAGTTTACACTGCTGTGTTCAGCGAGCCAAGCCCAGATACTATGACGTATGCAATGGCATCAAACATTTATATCGACGCTGAAGGCATTGCAAGTGCTTCTTTTACGACAATGTACAGTTCTCATGAAAATATAGCAAGCTATCGCACTCTTTCGTCAGGGACTTTCAATAATTCTTCATCTAACAATATAAAAGGAGCTGATGTATTCTATTTCGGCAATGGTGAAACTCAAAACAAATTCTCATTCAAAGTAGTCATTGAAAATGTGACATACGTTTCAAACAACATTGTTGCCAACTTTGGCGAAATTGTTTTTGACGAAGTGGTTGATAACTCAGCCTTTGACGCAAACGGACAAATGGTGCTTTCAAAAGCTTACACAATTGATCCAGCATCGCCACAGATAACAATCAACCTCACGCTATCAAAGCTGACAGCAGATCTAATATAAAAAACAAAAAAAGGTGTCAATAATCACCTTTTTTTATTTAGTTGAAAA
>CAOKRZ010000023.1 GCA_948471335.1 uncultured Christensenella sp.
GAATGCATTGTGTTAAGATTGTGGATTATGCCTTCCATTGATTGATGAGTTGCAACATCTGTTTCTTTCAATGCATGTTCGGAAGCAAACTTCTTGATCTTTTTAAAGTCTTCCTTTGTAATTTTAAGTTTGAGTGCAAGCTCTTCTTCAGCTTTACTGAAAGCTTTGTTTCCAGCTATGTTTGGGGCAATGCCTTTTTTATCAAGCTCTTTGAAAAGGGCAACGACATCTTCTTCCTTTTTCTTTCCGCCAAGGATGCTGTAACATTTTGCAAAGTTTGACCAATACATCTTTTTATATGTCTTTGCAACGCCTGGCGCACAACCATAGTCAAAGTTTGGTACGCTTTGTCCGCCGTGTTGGTCATTTTGATTTGCTTGAATTGCAATGCATACAAGGCAGGCATAAGAGCGGATATCGTTTGGCTCTCTTACACTTCCATGTCCAGTATGAAATCCGCCTTTGAAAAGTTTTTGGATGTCTATTTGGCAACAAGTTTCTGTCAAAGTATAGAAATCAAAGTCGTGAATATGGATGTCACCATTAAGATAAGCATTTGCTTGCTTTGGATCAACAATCGCATTGACGTTATAGTTTTTTGCACTTTCTGAACCATACTTAAGCATAACGCCCATTGCAGTGTCTGCGTCAATGTTTGCGTTTTCACGCTTAAGGTCAGAATCTTTCGCGTCAGTGTTGCTGAGCTTGTCAATTGTTTTCATAAGCTCTGAGTTCATGGCTCTGACACGGTTTCTTTTTGCGCGGTAGAGAATATATGCTTTGGCAACTTCGTCTTGCCCTTTTTGCATCAAAACCTTTTCAACAACGTCTTGAATTTGTTCAACGCTTGGAGTTTGTCCGCCAAACTCTTCATCGATAACTTTTTCAACGTCGCTTGCAAGTCTGTTTGCTTTTTTAAGCTCGCTTGTGCCAACTGCATTCATCGCTTTGATGATTGCGTTTTCGATTTTAGAGCCGTTGAACTCGACAATTCTTCCGTCTCTTTTTATGATTTGTTTTACCATTTTTTATATCCTCCTTGGCAAATGTATAGTTATACAATATCTAGTGTTTTTATTCCATTTTGCACTAGATGTTGTGCTTTACGTTTTCTATGTTAGTTTTTTGACAAAAAAAAGTCAACTAAAATAAACAAGATTTTTCAACATTTTTTTGCAAAATATGACCTTGGTTATTGATAAATAACTTTACATGCCATTTTGTCTAGGAAGCGAAAATTTGAGTTGCGACATACGCAAATTGTCGTTTTTTAAAAAGTGATTAGGAAAATGCATTAAGGCAATAATTTCATTATAAAAATGGGGACACTATTGTAAAAATAATGAAAAATTTTGCAATAATTGTCGAAAGGAAGTAAATAAAATATTGAAAGTTGGGCTGAGAAACTTGATTTAATTTAATTTTAGTTGAAAAAATTATGCAAATGTTTTAATATATATTCAAAGAAAAGGAGGAGCTATGGGGTCAACAGTTGCTCTTGCGCTAAATTTTGTTTTTGTAGGAATTCTTATTGTAGGGTTTTTGATTGGGCTATGGAGAGGGCTTAAAAAGTCGGCAGTCAATCTGGCATTTTCCATTGCTGGTGTTTTGCTTGCTTTTTTCATTACGCCTTCAATCACAAATGCGACGCTGACTTTCAATGTGACAATCAATGGCACACGTCAAACAATTTCTGATTTTATTATAAATCAGTTCGCAGCCAACACAGATATTGCCCACATGATGGCTGTCAATGAAAATTTTGCAACGCTTGTCAACCACTTGCCTTCTGCAATTGTCAGCACACTTGTCTTTATTTTGCTGACTCTCATCATTGAATTTTTCATATATATCATTTACAAAATCATTGCAGTGCTTTGTCTTAAAAATAAACCTGGCAAAAAAAGACACAGACTTCTTGGAGGGGCAGTAGGGGTCGTTAAAGCATTTGTTATTTCAATCTTTATGTTCATGCCTCTCACATCTCTTCTTGGGCTTGTGAATGATGTAAATTCAACTGAAGATATTTTTACGCAAACAGTTGTTGCTGAAGAATATGTTGGCGAAGAAGAAAATGAAGGGCTTATTGACAGATTTATAGCAAACAAAGAAGTCACAAAGCAAATCAAAGACGTGGAGAAAAATGTTTTTTCAATCATTGGTGGTGCGGCCGGTGTTGATGATGCAATGTTTGACTATCTCTCTTCGTTTAAGATGGGGAAAGAAACTGTAAAAATAAGACAAGAATTGAAAACTTATGCTCAAACTGCAAATGTTATTTTGCAACTTAAAAGCGAGCTTAGCGGAAACAGAACAAGAAAGTTTTCATCAATCGATTTTGATAAACTTGAAAAACATTTTAATAAAGTGCTTGAAAGTAAAATATATTCGAAAGTTGTAATTGAAATTGTGGGAGATGTTGTTCTTAACACCGATGACTATTCATTTGCAAGCGGACTTAAAGAATTTGAGGATATTTTAAAAGATATCAGAAATGGTCTTGGACAAATCGAAAACGCAAATGAATATTTCTCTAACGATATCAAAAAAGTTTTCTCAGCTTTCAAATCGCTTTCAAAAGACGGTGTGATTGATGAAGTTTTGGCTGTAACAGTTCCTGAAGAGCGTGCAAGCAAAACAGAAAAAATGCTTAAGCAAATAATCGTTATGACAAACGCTGGCAACATTGACTCTTCTGCAACTGCGATAAATGAAATCTTCACAACAAACATTGTTTCAAACAGCAAGGTTTCAATTTCAAAATTTTTGACAGACAAGGTTATGCAAGGCAAAAACTTTGTTGATATTTCAAAAGTTGACGGACTTGATGCTTGGAAGAAGGAACTTAAATATTACGGTCAAATTGCAGTTGAACTTGAAAAAGAAAATGCTGAAGGGAAAAATCTTCTTGATACAATTCTTGAAAGTGAAGATCCCGCAAAAGAAATATTTGAAGCCAAAAATGTTAATATTGAAAACATAGTTAAACCTATTCTCTATGCAAAGTCAACAGTTGGAATCAGAGACATGCTTTTTGAAGAGATCAACGCTGTTGCCAAAGACCTTGGTGTAAGCGATTCAAACCTTTCACCTTCTGACTTTGTGTTTGAAGAAGGGGCAGAGAATGATCAGGCTCAAGAAATCTGTGACATTATTGTAAGCTTGATTGACCTTGGCAGAGAGATCGATAAGATCGGAAACTTTGACAGCATCGCAGATATTGATGCCGAAGTCGTTGGTCAAGTGATTTACAATGTTCTTGAAAACGAAGCTTTTGGTGATATCGTGGACGCTGTTGCAGACAAGGTTGTGGCTGCAATTCCTGAAGATTATGAGGGAGAATATAAAGCGCAGATCGATCAAATCAAAGACAAGGGACTTGTTGAGTTTATCAAGACTGAAGACGTAAAAATTGAAGAATTTGTTGATATGTTTAAAGACTATTTCAATCAAAACACAAATGAAGGATAAAAAATGCAATTTTCTCACATTCCAGTTCTTCTTAACGAAGTTATAGAAGGTCTTAATATAAAGAAAAAGGGGAGGTTTGTCGACTGCACAATAGGTGGAGGTGGGCATTCCTCTTCTATTCTTTCCAAGGTTGGCGCAGAAGGTCAAATCTATGGTTTTGACCGTGACGAGAACGCAATCAAAACTTGTGAAGAAAAATTTAAAGATAAAAACAATGTCACGCTTTTTAAGGCAAACTTTCACGATGCGCCAGAGATATTAGAGGAAAATGAAATTTCTGGTCTTGACGGAATTCTCATTGACCTTGGCGTATCATCGCATCAAATCGACACGGCAGAGCGAGGCTTTTCATTCAATCATGACGGAAAACTTGACATGAGAATGGATAAAACTCAAGAGCTTTCTGCCTATGAAGTTGTCAACTTTTATCCTAAAGAAAAACTTCTTAAAATTTTGTATACTTATGGCGAAGAGAGCAATGCAAAAAACATTGTAAACAAAATCATCGAAAAAAGGTCGCAAAAGCCTATTGAAACGACGTTTGAACTTAAACAAATCATTGAAAGCGCATTTCCAAAGAAGGTTATATATGGAAAAGGCGGAGTAAGCAAACAAACTTTTCAAGCAATCCGCATTGAAGTCAATGGAGAACTTGACGGGCTTGAAGAGTGCATGAGAAAACTTTTCTCGCTTCTTAAAAAAGGAGGGCGTCTTGCGGTCATTTCATTTCATTCGCTTGAAGACCGCATTGTTAAAAATCTTTTCAAAGACCTTGCAACAGATTGCATTTGTCCGCCCAAAACGCCAGTTTGCATTTGCGGACATAGGGCGAAAGGCAAGCTTATATCGCGCAAGCCTATAACAGCGGGGGCAAAAGAACTTGAAGAAAACCCTAGAAGTGCACCGGCAAAGCTGAGAATTATTGAAAAAATATAGTCATGAAAAAGGAGGGTGTCAAATATATGTATAAAGAAGAAACTCTTGTTCTTACGAAGAAAGAAGAAACTGAAGTTATGCTTTCTGAAAAAGAGGAAACAATTGAAGCTCAAACTGAAGTCGAGCAAAAGATTGAACCTAAAGAAGAAAGAAAGAAACAAAGATTTTTCTCATCTTCAACATTCAAAAAACAAAGCAAAGAGTCTTCAATCATTGAAAAACCCAACTATGATTTCATTGAGGAACTTCCTCCCGAAAAGGAAGAAAAGATTTTTAAGATTGAAAAAGTTAAAGAAGAAGCAAAGCCCAAATTTAATGGCAAAAAACTTAGAATTGCACTTTTTTCATTGTGTATGGCTGTTTTCACCATTTGGGGCGTTGCAAATGTCGTCAAAATTGACATAATGCAGCATAAGTTTGATGTTCTTTATAATGAATATTACAATATAAATCTTCCAAACTACCTTAAAAATCTTGCTCAGCTTGACGCCGTCAACGAAAGCAATATGGACAATCTTTTTGAGACTATCCCTGAAGAGAAAGTCCCTCCTCAAACAATTGAAAAAAAATCAAACTGGTTTGATCGAATTTGTGAATTTCTGGTGGGGTTGTTTGGAGGTTAAGTTTTGCAAAAACCCTACTCACTATTTTCGTTTAGAAAAAGGATATTAGCAGTTGTTCTGGTGATATCCTTTATTTTTTGCTCCCTTGTTGTTCGTCTTTTTGTCATTCAAATTATAAATGGCAAGGAGCTTCAGTTTCGCGCAACAGATCAATGGACGCGCGACCTTGCAATTGTTGCTCCGCGCGGAGATATCCTTGACTCGACAGGTTCGGCTCTTGCCGTCAGCTATACAACTTACAATGTCTACGTCAGGGCAAGAGAAGTTTCTTCGCCAACGACTTTAGCGACCGTTTTGGCACACGAACTTGAACTTGACTTTGATGATGTCTACAAAAAGGTGACGAAGAAAGGCGTGAGCGAAGTGCTGATCAAAATGGGAATCTCAGGCGAGCAAGCTGAAAACATTTATCACCACAAGTTTTTGGGTGTCTATCTTGCTGAAAACGTTGCAAGGTATTATCCTTATGGCAATCTTCTCACTCAGGTTTTGGGGTTCACTTCAATTGACAATGTTGGACAAACTGGAATCGAAGCATACTATGACGAAAAGCTTAAAGGTGTTGATGGCTTCAGCTATGTGCAAAGTGACCTTCAAGGGAAAGAAATTGGGGGCAGTCTTCGATACTATATCCCCGCAACAAAAGGCAATGATTTGACGCTTACGATAAACTCAAAAATTCAGCTTGTTTTAGAGCAAACACTTGAAAAAATTATGGTTGAGCAAAAGGCAAAAAATGTTACTGGACTTATGATAAAACCAAAGTCTGGTGAAATGGTTGCCCTTTCCACAAAACCAAGCTTTGACCTTAACGAAGTGCCACGTGACGACCTTGAAAAATTGTTTGATGAGTCAAAGATCAAAGGTGTCACTGATGTGTATGAGCCTGGTTCAACTTTCAAAATCCTTACTGTGGCGGCGGCACTAGAAGAAGGCGTTACAAACTTTAACGATAAGTTCTATTGCCCAGGCTTCCGCGTTGTCGACGGCGTGAGAATTAAGTGCTGGCGCACAATCGGACATGGCTCGCAAACGCTTATGGAAGCTTTCGGAAATTCTTGCAACTGCTGCTTTATGGATCTTGCTTTGAGGCTTGGCAAAGATAAATTTTATAGCTACCTTGAAAATTTTGGGCTTGGGCAAAAGACGGGAATAACAATTGCGGGAGAAGCAAAAGGTATCCTTATGGACAAAAGCCTTGTCAAAAATGTTGACCTTGCAAGAATAGGCTTTGGTCATGCCGTTGCCGTAACTCCGATTCAGCTTATGAGCGCGGTGTCTTCAATTATAAACGGTGGGAATAAGATCAATCCATATTTCCTTGCAAGTGAAACTGATGCATACGGAAACGTTGTTTCTTTTGCCCCTGAAAATAAAGGCGCAAGGACAGTCAGTGAAAACACATCTTCTCTTGTCAATCAGCTGCTTGAGTATGCTGAAAATAAGACGGGTAAATATACCTTTGTTGAAGGGTATAATGTAGGAGGAAAAACGGGAACTGCGCAAAAGTATGCTGAAGGCGGCGGCATCGCTCAGGGCAAATATATTTCTTCATTCGTGGGCACTTATCCTGCGGATGACCCAGAATATCTGCTTCTTCTTATGGTTGATGAGCCAAGCGCTGGGGCATATTACGGAAGCATTGTTGCCGCGCCTTATGGAAAAGAAGTTTTCAGCGGGCTGTTTGAATATCTTGGCGAAAAGAAACAAGACGAAAGCGTCAAGGTCGAAATGGTTTCAATGCCAAACCTTGTGGGACTAAGTCTTGCGGACGCGATAACAGAGCTTAAAAAACTTGGGCTTTCATTTGAAATTGATGGGGGAGGCGATTTTATAGTAAACCAGCTTCCACCAGTTGGCACTGAAATTGCAAAGGGGAGTGAAATCATTCTTATAACTTAAATTCACGTTCTTGACTTAGTTTTATTTGATTTTTTAAGAATTTTAGGTTATCATATGGCTATGCAAATCGAATATATTTTCATTATACTTGGAGTTGTGGTCATTTTGGGGCTATGCATGTGTCTTGCAATTGCAAACTTTGGCTATGAAAGATTTTATGATAAACTTCTTGAGCTAAGCAAAGTCAAAATCGCAGACAGCACTCTTGGCACGCTTGAATATGTCAAACTGATAAATGACACGCGCTTTAATTCACGTCTTCAAATTTGCCTTATTAAAGGTATGACAGGCGATGCTTACGGGCAGGGATGCGTCTACCTTTCTGAAAACACTGTCAATTCAAACTCTCTTGCATCTTTTGCAATAATTTCTCACGAACTTGGGCATGCGCTTCAAGATCAGGAAGGACGAAAACTTAAAAGACTTATTGCATTAACCAAAATTATTCGCGTTCTCGGCATACTTTTTTGGCCACTTTTGATTGCGGGGGCAGTTCTTTTCTTCATCGGTGGTTACTTAAGAGTGATTGGCTGCATTATTCTTGCTGCGGCTGGCGTTTCAATCATCCTTGCATTTATTCTTAAACTTATCAATATCTCAATTGAAAAAGATGCTTCAAAAAAAGCGCTTGTGCTTTTGAAAGAAGTCTTGAATGACAAAGAAATGAAACAGGCAAAAAAACTTTTGAACTATGCAAAAATGACATATTGGGCACTTTTCTTGCGTTCGCTCTTTGGCTGGACATTGCTTACAAGAAAAGGAAAGCTTTTCGATAAATAAAAGGAGATAATATGGACTGGATTTATATTGCATATTTGACAACAGGCCTTCTTATCATCGCTGCGGTGATCTTTGGCGCAGTTGCACAATCTTCAATCGCTTCGACTTATAAAAAATACAGCAAAGTTGCTTCGAAAAAAGGCTTGACTGGTTATGAACTTGCAAAGCGTATCGCAAGCGGAGAACTGCTTGATGTTTCAATCAAAAAGATTGGCGGCACGCTGACTGATCACTATGATCCACGCGATAAGTCAATCAACCTTTCAGCTTCAAACTTTGAAGGCAGCTCAATTGCTGCTCTTGGTGTTGTTGCACATGAACTTGGTCACGCAATTCAAGATAAAGAAGGATATAAGCTTTTCAAAATAAGACAAACAGTTGTCAAAGCTTCAGGCTTTGTTTCAAAAGCGTTTTTCCCAATTGTTCTTGTTGGGTTTCTTTTCAATCTGTTTGCAATTGGTGGAATCGCAGGGCTTATCATAATGGGCTGCGCGATTGCTTTCTACGCGGCAACACTTGCAGTCAATCTTGCAACACTTCCGGTTGAAATTGACGCTTCAAGACGGGCAATGAAAAGCTTAAAAGAGCTTATGGCGCTTGACGAAGAAGAACTTGCTGGCGCAAAGAAAGTGCTTAAGGCGGCGGCAATGACTTACGTGGCTTCACTTTTAATGGCTTTTGTATATTTCTTACGATTTGTTCTCTACGCGGTTATAAACACAAGAAGGGACTAAAAACTTTTGACGGAGAAGGGTATTGACACCTTCTCTTTTTTGTGGTAATATGTATCCACTAAGGAGAAAAACTATGACTAAATACAACAAAATGTCACCAAAAGTTAGAGATTTTATTGAAAAAGTTGATGCTTTTGATAAGGAAATTTGGGAATTAAAGCACAAATTAAAGCAAATTGGGGAATGGATCTATATTATTGACAGCAGCAGCCCTGAGTTTGCTCCTTGTGAAGAATGGAAAAATCTTAATCGTGAAGAATGCTTTGTCGTTGCTCACCAGATGAAATCAGAGCTTCAAGAGAAGCAAGATAAAAGATTGCACTTTTTGACAAAAAGAATGGCATCAAAATGTTTTCTTATCAAGTTTGATACTTTCAGAAGTCAAGGTTATGGGCGAAGTAACGATTTTTGCTATCGACTTCACCTTACATTTGACAAAGAAGGCTTAAATCAGATTCAAGAAACGATGACAAAAGAAGAATGTGCAGAAGTCGCTGTTGAGATTGCACATGCCGAACTTTTGGTTACGCGTGATGAACGTGCTCCATTCATTTTTAAACAAGCAAAACCTATTAAACCACGTCGTATACACAGAGATAAAAGCTTGGAAGCTTTTAGAAGCGGAATATATAAATGGGGTAGGGAAGGCATTAAATTTGATACCCGCTCTTATGAAGATATCTGGCTTGAGTTTACAGCAGCAGAGGTTATTGAATTAAGAGACAAGGCATACAGGCTTGACAAAAACGGAGAAAGAAAAGTGGTGTCACCACGCCTTGCTGAAACATTTGATATCATCGTTGAATGTGCAAAATAAAAATTAGGAGAAAAACTATGAACGAAAAAGTGAAAAAGTTTTTTGAAAAATATGATAAGTTAAACGAAAAATTGATAAAAGTTCAAGATGAAGAAAAGACTCAGAAACATTATCTTAAACTGAGCATACATTTCAAGTTGTCTCCAATTCTTGTGAACTGGGGAAGAAGATTGGTGGCCGAAAAAACGCTTGAAAAAGAAAAACTTTTAAAGCAAATAGAAAACTTTATGAAAAAACATCAATTGCTTTTTTGTGTGAATTATAAAAATTTGAAGCAGGCTTTATCTTCAAGGCCAACAATGTTGTCACTGTGCGCGGCAAATTATAACAAAGACGCTGCTGTTACTGACTTTGTTTCAATTCTCAATGGGGAAGCAGATAGGGATAAAACAGTCAGCGATTTTGTGCGTGATGGCGATATGCAGCTGCTTATAGAAGATAAAGGCGTTATGAAAAATCAGGTTAATGTTTATTTAAGCAATCAAAAGCTTTCAGATGATTGCCTACGCTTTATCCCAAATAAAGATAGAAATATTGAAAAGATTTTTGCGTCTTATGCGCCTTATGTAAGTGAAACTTATTATCAGAACTTTGAGTTTGTTCCAGATGAAGAGAAAGGAATGCTTTTGCAAGAACGCGAGATGACAGAAACTTCTGACCAGGGATTCGAAAAAGACAATTTAGATTTCTATCTATATTTTTCGCCAGAGAGCATGATTCAAATGCGAGATATGGCAAATGCTAATGGCAAAAGGAAGACTTCAAAAAAGAAACCAATAAAAGAACTTTTTGATACTATTGTCGGAGATGTTCGAGAATAAAAAAAACTAGGAAAAATCCTAGTTTTGGCGCATTATGCGCCTTTTTTTGTGCATTATGTATGTGCTTTAAACACTTATTTTGTAATAACAACTAAAAGGTGGCTAAGCCACAAGTGGCGACGTCGCTCACTTAGTTAAATTTTATTCTTTCGGCGATGTAAGAAGTAAGGTCAGAAATGGCAATGCGCTCTTGCTTCATTGTGTCGCGATCACGGATTGTAACGGTGTTGTCTTCAAGTGTGTCAAAGTCGATTGTCACGCAGAAAGGTGTTCCGATTTCGTCTTGACGGCGATAGCGCTTTCCGATTGAACCTGCTTCGTCATAGTCACACATAAATTCTTTTGAAAGGCTTGCGAAAACTTCGCGTGCTTTTTCAGAAAGGTTCTTTTGAAGTGGAAGGATTGCAACTTTGTATGGTGCGATTGCAGGGTGGAAGTGCATAACAACGCGTGTCTCTCCATTTTCAAGTGTTTCTTCGTCATAAGCTTCGCTAAGAACTGCGAGGGTGAGTCTGTCAGCGCCGATTGAGTATTCGATTACGCTTGGCACAAACTTTTCGTTTGTGAATGGATCTTGATATAGCATGCTTTTGCCAGAAAATTCTTGGTGACGAGAAAGGTCATAGTCAGAGCGGTTGTGAATTCCGTTAAGCTCACTCCAGCCAATTGGGAAAAGATATTGAATGTCACAAGCAGCCTTTGCGTAGTGAGCGAGTTTGTCGTGGTCATGGAAGCGAAGGTGGTCAGGGCTGATGCCAAGGTCAAGAAGGTATTTCATTGCCTTATCTTTAAATTCATAATAGAAATTGTCCCTGTCTTTTTCGTGGCAGAACCATTGATGCTCCATTTGCTCGAATTCAATTGTTCTGAAAATGAAGTTGCCAGGAGTGATTTCATTTCTGAAAGCTTTTCCGATTTGAGCAATTCCAAAAGGAACTTTCGCACGAGTTGTGCGTTGAACGTTAAGGAAGTTGACAAATTCGCCTTGAGCTGTTTCTGGACGAAGGTAGATTTTGTTTCCGCCTTCCTCGGTTACACCTCTTGAAGTTTGGAACATAAGATTGAATTGACGAATTGGTGTCCAAGCATAGTTTCCGCACTTAGGGCAGTTTACTTTGTGGTTTTCAATGTACGCTTGCATCTCTTCAGTTGTCATTGTGTCAGGGTTAACAGCGCCTTTTGAGTGATTTTCGATAAGGTTGTCAGCTCTGTGACGTGTTTTGCAGTTCTTGCAGTCCATCATTGGGTCTGAAAAAGATGATGTGTGACCACTTGCGTCCCACACACGGCTGTTCATAAGAATGGCTGCGTCAATGCCATAAGAGTTTGTTGACTCTTGCACAAAGCGCTTCCACCAGCTTCTTTTGATGTTGTTTTTAAGCTCAACTCCGGCAGGACCATAGTCCCAAGTGTTGCCCATTCCGCCATATATTTCACTGCCTGGGAAAATGAGACCTCTGGTTTTGCAGAGATTGACGATTTTGTCCATTGTAAGTTTTGTTTTATCCATGTTTTCTGTTCTCCTTTATGCGCATTATGCGCGTATTTTGACTTTGGAAACATTCGGCTTCCTTTAAGAAGTGTCAACGACACACAAAAAAGCCCTATGCAAAATTCTTGCATAGGGGCGAGTTTTTCATGAAACCGCTGTTCCACCCTAATTCACGCTTGCTCAGCGCCTTCGTTTTTGCCTTTACGCCGGCATCGCGTCACGCTCGGGAGTTTCCAATTCCTTCATTGCATGCTTTTATTATATTTTATATGAATTTCAATGTCAAACTATTTCGAATATTTTTCAATATATTCTTCGTAAGTGCCTGTGAAATCAATGAATTTGTTTTCGTCAACGATTTCAATTACGCGGTCAGCAACAGTTTCAATAATTTCTTGGTCGTGTGTTGAGAAGAGGAGTGTGCCTTTATAATTTTGCATACCTTTGTTGAGTGCGGTGATTGACTCAAGGTCAAGGTGGTTTGTTGGCTCGTCAAGGATGAGAAGGTTTGACTGCTCAAGCATGATTTTTGCAAGCATGCAGCGCACCTTTTCGCCACCTGAAAGAACCTTTGCTTCTTTCATATTCTCTTCACCAGTAAAAAGCATTCTTC
>CAOKRZ010000024.1 GCA_948471335.1 uncultured Christensenella sp.
ATTTTTGTCTCCTTTTAGCCCTTTTCTCTCCAAGTGATTCTGCCCTTAGAAAGGTCATAAGGGCTCATTTCGACTTTAACTTTGTCGCCTTCCAACACTTTTATGTAGTGTTGACGAAGTTTTCCAGCGATGTAACTTGTGATTATATGTCCGTTTGAAAGGCGAACTCTAATAGTTGTATTTGGAAGCACTTACTCAACAATTCCTTCAAATTCAATCACATCTTCTTTAGACATACTCTCTCCTTTTTTCGCTTAAAAATTTTCTTATTTTTGCATTGATTCGAGGATTCTTATCTCTAAGTTCTTCCCGAGTCAATTTGTCAGAGCCAAACTGCCTCACATGCTTTAAGCTCTTTTTTTTAGGCTTGCTTGCAACAAGTCTTTTGCCGTCAGCTAAGTATACAAAATTGTCTTCCTTTTCAACAATCACATATATCTGACCTTTTTCTTTACCTGCCAGCGCAATGACAATATTTCCGATTTCCATTTGTTCCTCGCTTATAATGTCAAAATTTCAACGCCGTCAGATGTTATAAGCACGGTGTTTTCATAGTGCGCTGATGGCATTCCGTCTCGTGTAATTATTCCCCAACCGTCTTCAAGAAGCCATATGTGACGTTTGCCCATGTTGATCATTGGCTCAATCGCAATGCAAGCATTCTCTGTTACAATCGGTCCATCAGTCACTTTGCCGTAGTTGGGAACATTTGGAGGCTCATGCATTTTTTTGCCAATGCCATGACCAACAAGTTCACGCACAACACTATAGCCATTTTTTTCAGCATGTTCTTGAATTGCGTGACTTAATTCTCCCAACCTGTGTCCCACCTTCAGATGTTTTATTCCTTCAAAGAAACATTCACGTGTCACATCGATAAGCCTTTGCTTTTCTGCTGAGATTTTTCCTACAGGAAAAGTTCTCGCAGCGTCACCGTTATAACCTTTGTAGATAACTCCAAGGTCAATGCTTATAATGTCGCCTTCTTTGAGGATTGTATCCTTGGAAGGAATTCCATGCACCACCATTTCATTAGGTGAAGCGCAAATTGAGGCAGGAAAGCCTTCATATCCAAGGAATGATGGAACTGCACCACTATCTATTATAAACTTTTTTGCAGATTTGTCAAGTTCTAAAGTCGAAATGCCTGGTTTAATCAGCGTTTCAATATAGTTTAAGGCGTCACGAGTGAGCTGCCCTGCCTTTTTCATTAAAACTATCTCTGCTGGGGTCATCTTGTTCAAGATTTTGCCTCCCAATTTTTTAAAAAGTTCTTTACAGGCTTATAAGTCTCTTCTGGTGAATTTGCAGATGAAACTTTAAATACCTTATCACCGTAGAAGTTTATAAGTGGTGTTATGTTTTGTTTATAAACTTCCAGACGAGCTTTGATTGATTCAGGCTGATCGTCATTGCGCTGAAACAGAGGTGTCTGACACTTTCTGCAATTGCCAGTATATTCAGCATAAGCAGTGTTGTCAATTTCTCCACACTTTGGACAAGTCCTTCTTGCAACAAGTCTTCTCACAATTTCGTCAAATGCCAACTCAACGCTTATTACAGCATCAACATCTGTCACTTTTTTAAGAAGCTTTGCTTGTTCAAGAGTTCGAGGATAACCATCAAGAATGAATCCATTCTTGCAGTCATTTTTTGAAATCCTTTCCTTCAAAACTTCAAATGTTATTTCATTTGAAACAAGTATACCTTGTCTTTGAAGATCACCGATTTTCTTTCCCAGTTCACTTCCGCTGCTTGCGATATCTCTCAGCATATCGCCCATTGAAAGTTGAGGAATGCCAAAATCTTTTGTGATTTTCTTTGCAAGTGTACCTTTGCCGCTGCCTGCTGCGCCAAGAAGGATAAGCTTCATAAAATGTCCTCCATTTTTCATCTCATATATTTATTGACCCTGAGCCACAGGTCATATTGGCATAATGAATATTTTTTCATTAAACCTTCGTGTTAAATCGGACTAAAAAACTTTTTAAGGTAAAGGCTTTGCCTGTTTAAAAAGTTTCGCAGGACACCTCAGGGAAGAGGACTAGGCGGAGAAACCGCGAGGTAGCGAGTTAGACTTGGTTAGCAAAGTCGTGCCCGCGTTTTCGGGTTCCCGAAAAATGTTTCTACATTTTTTTTGGTCGAAATCCGAGTGGTGTCTGTCCTAAAACCTTAATTTAAGAAACCTTTATAGTTTCTCATAAGCATTTGTGCTTCAAGTTGTTTGTCAAGTTCAAGTGCAACTGAAACGACAATCATAAGACCTGTTGCACTGAAAGCATTTATCAAATTGCCTGCAGTGAGTGCGCCTGCATCTCCGATTGCTTTGAAAGCAAGTGAAGGAATAAGGGCAATGACTGCAAGGAAGATTGCACCGAAAAGTGTAATTCTGTTTGAAATTTTCTTAAGATAATCAGCTGTAGGTTTTCCTGCACGTATGCCAGGAATGAATCCTCCTTGTTGCTGAATGCGCTTGCTTATGTCGTCAGGGTCGAACATAAGTTTTGCCCAGAAAAATGCAAACAGAAGGATAAGCACTGCGGTAAGCACAATGTAAACCCAAGATCCACTTCCCATCCATTTACTATACCAATTGTAAGCCGAAGAGCCTGGCCAGAACATTGATATGATAAGTTGAGGGAATGTGATAAGAGCTGAAGCGAAGATGATTGGCATAACACCAGTTCCAGTCACTCTGATTGGGATGTAAGTGCTTTGTCCGCCATACATCTTTCTGCCCTTGATTTGTTTTGCATATTGAACGTTGACTCTGCGTTCCCCGCCGTCAACGAAAACGATAAGTGCGAAAATTGCGATAACTGCAACAATGAAAATTGCAATATACCAAAGATTTGTGATGTCTGCGATTGCTGACTCAATTGCACCGCGGAAAGCAGTTGCAGCTGTAGAGAGAATGCCGACAAAGATAAGCAAACTCATTCCGTTGCCCACGCCAAGATCAGTGATTCTTTCACCAATCCAAACTGTAAACATTGCACCAGCGACAAGCGTGATCACAATTCCTGTGCCGATAAGCCATGTTGGAGCACCTGCCCAAAGAGCATTTGCCTTATCTATACTTCCTGAATATGCAACAACGATGCCAACTGCTTGCGCAATTGCAAGAACAAGTGCTGCAATTCTTGTGTAAAGGTTGATTTTACGTCTTCCGTCTTCGCCTTGCTTTGAAAGCTGTTCAAGTCTTGGTATTGCAACTGTCAAAAGTTGAATAACAATTGACGCCGTAATGTAAGGCGCAACGCCTAACGCAAGCACTGAACAGTTTTGAAGCGCACCTCCGCTGACCATATCCATAAGATTGAAGAAGCCGAAACTGCCGTTTTCGCTGTTAACAATTGTTGACGCGTCAAATCCGACAGCAGGCAACCAGCATCCAAGCCTATAGATGAAAAGCAGAAGAAGAGTAATCAAAATCTTTTTCCTAATGTCTTTGATTTTAAATGCGTTTGCTATTGTTTTGAACATTTAATTAAATCTCCTCAATTTTTCCGCCAACTTTTTCGATTTTTTCTCTTGCTTGTTTTGTAACTTTGTTTGCCTTGATGATAAGTGGCTTTGTAAGCTCTCCATCACCTAAAACTTTAAGACCATATGGTGCACGTTTGCCAACGAATCTTGTTTCATAAAGAAGTTCTTCTGTGATAACAGTGTTTGCTTCAAAACATTCAAGTTCGCCAACATTGATGCAAGAATAGTTTTTCTTGAAGTTTTTGTTGTTAAATCCTCTCATAGGGATTTTTCTGATAAGAGGGATATTTCCGCCTTCGAAGCCAGGTCTAACTCCGCCACCGCTTCGAGCGTTTTGACCTTTGTGGCCCTTTCCGCTTGTTTTGCCGATTCCGCTGCCGATACCTCTGCCAACTCTAACTTTCTTAGTAGTTGCGCCAACGGCAGGTTTCATGTTGTTTAATTCCATAATTCCCTCCTACTTCACTTCTTCCACTTTCACAAGATGACGAACATGGAATAAGCTTCCACGGATTGCATCATTGTCAGGAAGGACTTTTGTTTGGTTGAGCTTTTTAAGTCCAAGGGCTTCAATGATGAGGGCTTGCTTTTTGTTGTAGCCAATGGCACTTTTCACCCAAGTTACTTTAAGCATTTTTTGTTTTTTCTCTGCCATAATCTTTTCCCCTTTTCCTTAAATTTCATCAACCGATTTGCCACGACGAGCAGCGATTTGTTCTTTTGTTCTGAGTGACTTAAGCCCTTCAATAGTTGCTTTTACGCAATTGATTCTGTTTGATGAGCCATGTCTTTTTGTAACAATGTTCTTAATGCCTGCAAGTTCGAGAACAGAACGAGCTGAACCACCTGCAATAACTCCAGTTCCGGCAGGAGCTGGGAACATGAGAACATTTGTTGCTGAGAATTTTCCAATAACGTCGTGTGGGATAGTTCCGTCAACGATTGGAACAGTGATAAGGTTTTTCTTCGCCATAGTTGTTGCTTTTTCGATTGCTCCAGAAACTTCCTTTGCTTTACCGATAGCAATTCCAACTCTGCCCTTCTTGTCACCAACAACAACGAGAGCTGAGAAACGAAGAGTTCTTCCACCTTTAACAACCTTAGTAACGCGTCTTACGCATACAACAGTTTTTTCAAACTCGCTGTCTTCGCGTCTAACTGGTCTTCTGTCACCTTTCTTGTCTTTGAAAGAAGGTTTTCTTCCTTGATTTTCAGGAGCTTGTTGTTTTACTTCATTATTTACTTCTGCCATGATTTCCTCCTAAAACTTAAGTCCAGCTGCTCTTGCGCCATCTGCGAGAGCCTGAACACGACCAATGTAGATATAGCCGCCTCTGTCAAAAACAACTTCGTTGATCTTTTTCTTCAAAGCCTTTTTAGCGATTGTTTCACCAACAATTCTTGCTTGCTCTGATTTGTTTTTGCCACTGATGAGTTTCTTAACATCTGCATCAAGGGTTGAAGCACTTACAAGAGTAACTCCCTTAGCATCATCAATGATTTGAGCATAAATTTGGCTCAAAGATTTGTAAATGCAAAGGCGAGGTCTTTCATTAGTGCCAGAAATTTTGCGTCTAACACGTTTGTGACGAACAAGTCTTTCTTTATTTTTATCTGCTTTGCTTATCATCGTCTTTCCTCCTACTTCTTGCCCTTACCTGCAGTTTTGCCGACTTTTCTGATAACCACTTCGTCAGAGTAACGTACGCCGTAGCCGTGATATGGCTCAACTGGACGAATGTCTCTGATGTTTGAAGCGAATTGTCCAACTCTTTGCTTATCAATTCCTGTGATTGAAATTTCAGTTACTGAAGGGCATGCAACTTGAAGGTCGCTTGGGATTGCCACTTCAACTGGATGTGAAAAGCCAAGGTTGAGATTGAGTTTGTTTCCGCTTACGCTTGCCTTGTAACCAACGCCTGCGATAAGAAGATTCTTTTTAAATCCTTCACTAACACCAACAACCATGTTGTGAGCAAGAGCTCTATAAAGTCCGTGCATTGCATTTGCTTCTTGAGTTTCTTTTGCAATTTCAAAAGACATTTCTTGACCATTGATGTTTGTTTTGATGACTTTGTTTATTTCTTGAGTTAAAGTACCTTTAGGTCCGCTTACTGTAAGAACATTGTTCTCAAGTTTAGCGCTTACACCTGCAGGCATAACGATAACTTTTTTACCAATTCTTGACATACTTTCCTCCTTACCATACATAAGCGAGAACTTCGCCACCAACATTGAGGCTTCTTGCAACTTTGTCTGTCACAATACCTTTGTTTGTTGAAATGATAGCGATGCCGAGTCCGCTTATAACTCTTGGAAGTTTATCTTTTTGAGCGTAGATGCGAAGTCCTGGTTTTGAAATTCTTCTCAAACCTTGGATTACGCTGTCGCCAGTTTCGTCATACTTAAGTTTGATAAGAATGTTTTTCCAGTTGCCATCTTTAACTTCTTCGAAAGACACGATGTAACCTTCGTCGAGAAGGATTTTTGCAATTGCCATTTTTTCATTTGATGCAGGGATGATCACTTCTTCGTGTTTAGCGCGTGTTGCGTTACGAATTCTTGTAAGCATATCTGCGATTGGATCTGTAACTAACATAATTTCCTCCTCTTACCAACTTGCTTTCTTTACGCCAGGGATTTCGCCCTTATTTGCGAGTTCTCTGAAGCAAACTCTGCAAATACCATACTTTCTAAGAACTGAGTGTGGTCTTCCACAAAGACTGCAACGAGTGTACTCACGAGTCTTATATTTTTGAGTTCTTTTTTGCTTTTCAACTAATGCTTTTCTTGCCATATTAGTTCTCCTTTCTAACGAATGGCATGCCAAGCTCTTTAAGAAGTGCTTTTGCCTCTTCGTTTGTCTTTGCAGTAGTCACGAAAGTGATGTCAAAACCTCTGATCTTTTCGACTTTTTCATATACGATTTCTGGGAAAATAAGTTGTTCTTTGATTCCCATTGAGTAGTTTCCTTTTCCGTCAAATGACTTGTCAGAAACACCTTTGAAGTCTCTCACTCTTGGAAGAGCGATTGCAACGAGTCTGTCGAAGAACTCATACATTCTGTCTCCTCTGAGTGTAACCTTTGCACCAATCTTTTGGCCTTCTCTAAGACCAAAGTTTGAGATTGATTTTTTTGCAGTTGTTACAACTGGCTTTTGACCAGAAATAACTGCAAGCTCATCAACTGCGATGTTGAAAGATTTTGAATTGCTTTTAACTTCGCCAAGTCCCATGTTAAGCACGATTTTCACGAGCTTTGGAACTTCCATAACATTTTTGTAGCCAAATTGTGAAACAAGAGCAGGAACAACTTCTTGCTTGTATTTAGTCAAAATTCTGTTTTGTTCTTTTGCCATAACTCAACTTACTCCTATTCACTTACTTTTTTAGCTGTTGTCGACTTTTTTGTTGATGATGAAGCTGTGCTCTTTTTAGGAGCAGCTTTCTTTTCTTCAGTTGCTACTTTTTCTGTAGCTGCCTTCTTTGGCGCAGCTGTTTTTTTAGCTTCAGCAGCTGGTTTTTCAGCTTGTTTTAATGTTGCACCTTTAAGATCGCTTGCTTTAGCAACTGTTTTCTTAGCTTCTTTCTTTGAAGCTTTTACAAATTCTTTATCAAGAGATGCCTTGCATTTCTTGCAAGAACGAACTTTCTTTCCAGAAACTTCGCTGTGAGCAACTCTTGTTGCTTTTCCGCAATTTGGGCAAACAACCATAACGTTTGAAGCTTCGATTGGAGCAGTTTTTTGAATTTTTCCGCCCTTATCTTGTTGGCTTCTTGGTTTTTGGTGTTTTGTCACGATGTTAACGTTTTCAACAACAACTTTGTTGTCTGCAGCGATAACTTCCATAACTTTGCCAGTTTTGCCCTTGTCTTTTCCGCAGATAACGAGAACGTTATCGCCTGTTTTAATGTTCATTTTCATAACGCCCTCCTCTTATATAACGTCCGGAGCAAGAGAAATAATTTTCATATATCCTCTATCACGGAGCTCTCTAGCAATAGGTCCAAAAACGCGAGTACCTTTTGGTTGTTTTTGGTTGTCGATGATAACTGCTGCGTTGTCATCGAAACGGATGTGCGATCCGTCTGGTCTTCTGAGACCTTTTGAAGAACGAACGATTACAGCTTTAACAACGTCGCCCTTCTTGCAAGTTCCACCAGGGATTGCTTTTTTAACAGAAGCAACGATGATATCGCCGATGTTTCCACTTCTTCTGAATGATCCACCAAGAACTCTGATGCACATTATTTCTTTTGCACCAGTGTTGTCAGCAACCTTCAATCTTGTTTGAGGTATAATCATAATTGCTCCTCCTTATTTAGCTTTCTCAATGATTTCAACAACTCTCATGTGCTTATCTTTGCTCAGTGGACGAGTTTCCATAATTCTAACTCTGTCACCCATTCCGCACATATTGTTTTCATCATGAGCTTTGAACTTTTTAGTTCTTTTAACGACTTTTTTATAGATAGGGCTTTTAACTCTTGAAACAACTTCAACAACGACAGTCTTGTCCATCTTGCCAGCGCTTACAACAACGCCTTCTCTTACAATTCTTTCATTTCTATTTTCCATTGTTTCCTCCGTTTGCGGCAGCCGCTATTTCTTTTTCTCTGAGAACAGTCTTAACTCTTGCAATATCCTTTTTAACGTTGTGGATTTGCATAGGGTTTGCAAGACTTCTTGTGGCGTGAGAAAAACGAAGATTGAAAAGTTCACTATTCAGTTCTTTAAGTTTTGCATTAAGTTCTGCCACTGTCAAACCTTGAATTTCACTAATTTTCATTTCCTGCACCACCTTCTTCTTTCTTTACGAATTTTACTTTGCAAGGAAGTTTATGACCAGCAAGTCTAAGTGCTTCCTTAGCTGTTGCTTCAGCAACGCCTTCGATTTCAAAGAGAACTCTGCCTGGCTTTACAACTGCAACCCAAAATTCTGGAGCGCCTTTACCTGAACCCATACGAGTTTGAGCAGGCTTTTTACTTACAGGCTTGTCTGGGAAAATCTTGATCCAAACTTTACCGCCACGTTTGATATGTCTTGTCATAGCAATACGTGCAGCTTCGATTTGGTTTGATTTGATCCAGCATGGCTCTGTAGCTGCAATTCCATAAGTTCCGTAAGCAACTGTGTTGCCTCGTGTTGCCTTACCAGTCATTCTGCCTCTGAAAACTTTTCTTCTTTTAACTCTCTTTGGCATTAACATTATTCTTGTCCTCCTTTCTTGTCAGACGAATTTTTTGTTTGAAGGATTTCACCTTTGTAAATCCAGCATTTAACGCCAATCTTTCCGCCTGCTGTGTAAGCAGCTGCAGTGCCGTAGTCAATGTCAGCGCGAAGTGTTTGAAGTGGTAAGCTTCCTTCCATATATCTTTCAGACATAGCTTTATCACTCACCTTAAGAACACCGCCGATTTGAACTTTGCAGCCCTTTGCCCCAGCTTTCATAACTCTTTGAAGAGCTTGTTTAAGCGCGCGCTTTGCAGCAACACGTTTTTCAAGTTGCTCTGCAATGCTTTCTGCAACGAGTTGAGCGTCAAGGTCAGGTTTCTTTATTTCTTTAACGTTGATTACAAGAAGTTTAACTGGTCTTGCAATCTTTGCAATTTCTTTCTTAATAGTTTCAATTCCAGCGCCTTTTGCACCAATGATTACACCAGGTTTAGCTGTGAAAACATTGATAACAAGCTTTGCTTCAGTTCTTTCAATTGTGATTTTTGAAATTGCACAAGTGCTATACTTTTTCTTGAAAAAGTTGCGGATTTCTTGGTCTTCTTTAAGGTTTGCAGCAAAAGTTTTCTTATCTGCATACCAAGTTGAATCCCAATCTTTGTTTATTCCCAGTCTAAGTCCTACTGGGCTAACTTTTTGTCCCATCTTAGCCTCCTACCACTTCATCAAGCACAATTGTGATATGTGAAGTTCTTTTAAGAATTCTGTCAGCTCTGCCCTTTGCACGATATGCAATTCTCTTAAGGATTGGGCCAGCGCCTGCATAGCATTCTGCAACGAAAAGGTTTGAAGCGTTCATACCCTTGTTGTTTTCAGCATTTGCGATTGCGCTTTTAAGCACTTTCAAGCACTCAACAGCAGCGCTTTCATTCATATTTTCAAGAATAGCAACAGCCATTTCTGCTTTTTGTCCACGGATTTTGTCAAGGACAATAGCAACTTTTGAAGGGCTCATTCTGATGTACTTTGCTTTAGCATAAGGACGAGCAGCTTTTTTGGCCTCTTTTCTTTTTTCTGCTTTAAGTTTAATTCTTCTAGCCATTATTCACCTCTTATTTCTTGCCCTTAGCGGCAGCCGACTTTTTGATGTGTCCCTTGTATGTTCTTGTTGGAGAAAACTCGCCAAGTTTGTGTCCAACCATGTCAGCTGTGCAGTAAACAGGGACGTGTTTCTTGCCATTGTGCACAGCGAAAGTGAATCCAACGAAATCAGGATAGATTGTTGAAGAACGAGACCAAGTTTTGATTGGCTTTTTAGTGCCAGAAGCTTGCATTTCTTCAACTTTCTTGATTAAGCTTGGATGAACAAAAGGCTTTTTCTTTGATGATTTGCTCATAGTTTTCTCTCCTAATTAATTCTCTTAACCATCAAGCGGTTAGAGCGATTTTTCTTCTTTCTTGTCTTGTATCCAAGAGCAGGTTTACCCCATGGAGTAACAGGTGAAGCCATACCCACTGGGCTCTTACCTTCACCACCACCGTGTTTGTGGTCATTAGGGTTCATTGCAACACCGCGAACTGATGGTCTAACGCCCATATGTCTTTTTCTTCCGGCTTTACCGAGAGAAACAAGTTCATGATCGATATTTCCAACTGTTCCGATTGTTGCGCGGCAAGTAAGCAATACTTTTCTCATTTCTCCACTTGGAAGACGAAGAGTTGCATACTTTCCTTCCTTAGCCATAAGCTGAACTTCAGCACCAGCTGAGCGAGCAAGTTGTCCGCCCTTCTTAGGTTCAAGTTCAATGTTGTGAACTGTTGAACCAACTGGAATATTTGCAAGTGGAAGGTTGTTTCCGACTTTTATTTCAGCGTTTTCGCCGCTCATTACAACGTCGCCGTCTTTGAGTCCAACTGGAGCGATAATGTATCTCTTTTCGCCATCAGCGTAAGAGAGAAGTGCGATGTAAGCTGTTCTGTTTGGATCGTATTCAATTCCAACAACTGTTGCAGGAATTCCGTCCTTGTTGCGCTTGAAGTCAATAATACGATATTTCTTTCTGTTTCCGCCGCCTTGGTGTCTAACAGTAATTCTTCCTGTATTATTTCTTCCGGCATGTTTCTCCTTCTTTGCAAGGAGTGACTTTTCTGGAGTCTTTTTTGTGATTTCATCGTAAGAAGGAGTTGTATAGAATCTTCTTCCAGCCGATGTTGGGTTATGTTTCTTAATAGCCATTTTGTGCTTTCCTCCTTACATTTTAAGACAAGCTGTCGAAGAAGGCGATAGACTTTGAAGAGTCTTTCAAGATAACGATTGCTTTTTTGTAATCACTTGTTCTGCCTTCAGTTCTTCCAGACTTTGTGTTTTGAAATTTCTTATGTCCCTTAACGATAACAGTGTTGACTTTTTCAACCTGAACATCGAAAAGTTTTTCAACTGCGTTTTTGATGTCCACTTTGCCAGCTTTTTTGTTTACTTCAAAAGTGTAAACTTTAGCTTGAATTCCGGCATAACTTTTTTCAGTAAGAAGTGGTCTGATGATAATTTCTGTAGCTTCCATTATTCTGCGTATGCCTCCTTAATTGATTTGATTGCTGACTTTGTGAGAACAACATTCTTTGATGCAACTACTTCGTAAACATTGAGAAGTTCAGCTTCTTCAACATTAAGTTTTTCAATGTTTGAAGTTGCGCGCATGATTTTTTCATCGTTTTTGTCATTTACAACTAAAACTGAACCGTTGAATTTGAATGCGTCAACGAAAGCTTGAGCTTCTTTTGTTTTAGCGTTCGCGAATGTAAGTTCGTCAAGAACGATGATTTCATTTTGAGCAAGTTTTTGGCTAAGCGCTGAAAGAAGTGCTTTGCGTTTTGCTTGTTTGTTGACTTTCTTTGAAAAGTCTCTTGGCTT
>CAOKRZ010000025.1 GCA_948471335.1 uncultured Christensenella sp.
CTTTCTTTTTCTTTTGTATTTCAAGTCCGAGAGTTATATTTTGCCAAATGGTTCGCCATTCAAAAAGCTGATCACGTTGAAACATATAGCCTATGCGTGAATCGTTTTTCTGAATCTTCTTTCCGCCTAAAAGGATTTCTCCTTCGCTTGCTGAAAGAAGCCCGGCAATAAGAGATAAGATTGTGGTTTTTCCACATCCGCTTGGACCAACTAAAGATGCAAACTCACGCTCATCAATGTCAAAGGACAAATTTTTCAGAGCTTGAATTTCACTTTCTTTTGTTTGATAGAAATAACTTACATCTTTAAACTCAAGAAACTTTTCCATTTTTTGACCTCTACAATATCATTGTAGTGCGCTTTTTAATTTGTGTGCAAGTTTTTCAAAAAAATTGGCAGTCAAACTTGAATAGGAGAAATTTGTCACTTATCATATAGTCAAAAGTTGCAACAGGAGTTTACGTACGTTATGGAGGAGGAAGCAAAAATCAAAAAAGCGCTGATGAAAAAAGCGCTTGGTTACTGCGCGGATGAAGTTATTGAGGAATATGTGCTTGATGAGGATGGTCAGCCCAAACTTGCCAAGAAAAAAGTGACAAAGAAACACTTCAGCCCTGATATTTCAGCCATTAAGGTTTTGTTTGAAAAATATTATAAGACCTACAGCGAAGAGATCGCTTCCATGACTGACGAGCAACTGGAAGAAGAAAAAGAGCGACTTTTAAAATTATTAAAGGAGGAAGAAGGTGGAAATTATTGAATGCAAACACATGACAAAATGCGACTTTTATGGTTGCAATAATTTGGCGAAATATTCCTTTTCCACGAAAGGAATCATTAAACGAGACTTATCATTTTGCGAAAGTTGCATGAAGGGAATGTATAGCGAAATTGCAAAGATGCAGACACCTAAGGGCATAGAAAGCCCGTTCAAGACAAACAAAAAGTTGAGGAAAAACATATGAAAAAAGAAGATATCAAACCAAAAAGCGAAAAAAGCAAACTTAATCAAAAGATTGTTGAAGAAGTTTTAAAAGATTTTCATAAAAGAGCGGAAGAGAGAAGAAGCTTTGACACCATTTGGCAGCTTAATATGAACTATCTTATGGGCAATCAACATTGTGACGTGGGATTTGGCGGTTCAGTTGAAGAAACTGAAAGACAATTTTTCTGGCAAGAGCGAGAAGTTTTCAATCATATCGCCCCTATATTTGATATACGATTTGCAAAACTTTCAAAAGTGAAGCAGCAAGTCAATGTCATCCCTGCTACAAATGATGAAAGAGACAAGCAAACTGCCAAAATTTCAAAGAAAATTTTAAATTCTGTTGAAGGCAAGCTTGGCATCCCTGCAAAGGTGAATCAAGCAATCAAATGGAGTGAAGTTTGCGGAACAAGTTTTTATAAGGTGAATTGGAATCCAAACGCAGGACAGCTTGTGGGACTGGATGAAGACGGAACTGAAATTCGTGGAGGAGAAATTGAAATCTCAGTTTGTAGTCCGTTTGAAATCTATCCTGATTCATGCACATGCGAGACGATTGAAGATTGCCAAAGCATAATACATGCAAGGTCATACACAACAGAGCAGATCAAAGATATGTATGGCATTGATGTTGAGCCTGAAAAAATCAGCACTTTTTCACTTGATAATGTTTCATCCGCTATGGCTGGGCTTGGATTTAATGGCAGGGCTACAAAGCTTATTTCATCCAGCCGTGAAGACAGCGCGCTTGTCATTGAGAAATACATAAGGCCAAATAAAGATTATCCAGATGGAAGACTGATTATTATTGCAGGCAGACGTGTTGTCTATGATGATGTGCTTCCATATTTCTGTGGAGAAGACGGCAGGCGCGATTTGCCATTTGTGAAGCAGGTCAGCATAGAGCAGCCTGCATGCTTCTGGGGTGCAAGTGTGATTGAAAGAATCATTCCTGTGCAAAGGGCATACAACGCAGTGAAAAATCGCAAGCATGAGTTTATCAACAGATTGTCACTCGGCGTGCTTTCAGTTGAAGACGGCTCAGTTGATCTTGACAATCTTGAAGATGAAGGGCTTTGTCCTGGGAAGGTGCTTGTATACAGACAGGGCGCAACTCAGCCAAAATTTCTTGAAACTCAAACTTTACCAAACGATTTCACTGAAGAAGAAAAAAGACTCGACGAAGAGTTTTATAAAATCGGCGGAATCAACGAAACGCTTGGAACTGAATATATTTCATCAAATCTTTCAGGTGTTACGCTTGAACTTCTTATTGGACAAGATGAAATCAGGCTTAATTCAACCATTGAAAGCATCAAGTCTTGCTATAAAGAGATCTCAAAAAGAATCCTTCGTCTTTACAAGCAGTATGCACTTTTCCCAAGAATTGCACGCATAGCTGGAGACAACGGACAAATCGAACTTTTCTATTTCAATTCAAACGATATTTCAAGTGATGACGTTGAAATTGAAACTCAAAATGATGTGACTCAAAGTTTGGCGCAGCGCCGAGAGATGATTTTTACACTTCTTAACGCAGGAGTTTTAAGTGATGAAAACGGCAAACTTTCTAACAGAATGAAATACAAAATTCTTGACATGCTTGGAATGGGCATCTGGGAAAACGCGCAAGATCTCAATGAGCTTCACATCAAGAAGGCAGATAATGAAAACCTTAAACTTTTGAAAAGCGAAAAGATTGAAGTAAGCGAAATTGATGACCACACACTTCATGTGAACGAACATATTGCCTTTATGCTTGGCAATGACTTTGAGAAAGCAAAAGAGAAAAACGCAAATATTGAAGAAGAATTTTTGCGTCATGTAAGAGAACATAAAAAGTTAATCAAGGAGGACTAAACAAATGGAAGAAAACAGAGAACAACCGATTATAATGCAGGCGGATTCCATAAACATGGAGGTTGAGAAAAGCGTCGGTGGCGAAATCGGCTCTCAAAACGACAAGGGTGAATTTGGGAAATTCAAATCGGCTGAAGCATTGTTAGATGCATATAACTCACTTCAAGCCGAGTTCACCCGCAAATGTCAACGTGTCAGTGAGCTTGAAAAAGATAAAACTGTAAGCAAAGCAGAGGAAAGTCAATTTGACCTTGAAGGCGGGCTGAATAAGTTCCTTGAAGAGCACAGCGATGCGGCTTGGGCAAGAGATGAAATCAAAGAGAAGCTTGAAAAAGATGGCTCTTTACAAACTTTATCAAACCCATTTGAAGTTGCTTGGAACAGTGTTTTGGCAAATCATTTGCTAGACTCAAAACCAAACGACGTAGTTTTACACAAATATGTCCTTTCAGATGACGAAATTAAGAAAGTCGTCATTGAAAACTATTTGAGCGCTCTTAAAGAGCAAAAACCACCAGTAGTCATTTCTTCTCAAAAAGGGGAGCGAGTGTCAGGAGTTAGACCTGACACTCCAAAAACCCTTGAAGAAGCAAAGGCGGCACTGGGAAAAATGTTTAGCTAAAAAAAATACATAAACAAAAAGGAGAAAATTATGGTAACTTTACAAACAGCTGAAAACGCTTTGAAAAGTGTTTATCTTGACGTTGTTGCAAACCAACTCAATGTCAAAGCAAATCCACTTATGGCAAAGATTAAACGCTCAAGCAAAGACGTTTGGGGCAAAGAAATAAGAAAACTTGCACCTTTTGGCATCAATGGCGGAATTGGCGCAGGTTCTGAAACTGGTTCACTTCCTGTTTCATCATCAAACGGATATGTTCAATTTGTTGCAGAACTTAAAAACCTCTATGGAAAAATTGAACTTTCTGACAAATCAGTAAGAGCTTCAGCAAGCAACATTGGCGCATTTGTAAACCTTCTTTCTGATGAAATGGAAGGGCTTGTTAAGGCAAGCGCATTCAACCTTGGAAGAATGCTTTACGGCGACGGCACAGGGCTTCTTGCAACAGCAAGCTCAGTAGACGGTAATAAAGTTGTTTGCGACAAGGTGAACAACCTTATCGAAGGAATGCTTGTTGATGTTTACAACGGCGAAAGCAAAGTAAATGCAACTCAAGTTGTAAAAATCATCTATGTTGACAGAGCAAACAAAACTTTCACATATGACAGCAACCTTTTCACTGGAACAATTTCAGAAGGAGACAAATTCTTCGTTCAAGGTTCAAAAGGCTATGAAATCACTGGTCTTGGCAAAATTTTTGACAAAGATGCAACAGAAATCTATGGTGTTAAGAAGGCTGACTATCAGTGGCTTAACCCATTCACTCGCACAACTTCAACTGAAGTTTCAGACATCCTTATTCAAGAAGCAATTGACTTCCTTGATATGAACAATGACTCAAACATCAACTTCATTGCAACTTCACCAGCAGTTAGAAGAGCATATCAAGAATATCTTGGTGCTTACAGAAGAAACGTTGACGTTATGGAACTTGAAGGCGGATACAAAACAATCACTCACAACGGTATTCCTGTTGTTGCTGACAGATTTGTTGAAGACGATAAGATGTTCCTTCTCAACACAAACGACTTCACACTTCATGAACTTTGCGATTGGAAATGGCTTGAAGGTGAGGACGGACGTATTTTGAGACAAAATCAAAATTATCCAACTTACAGCGCAACACTTGTTAAATATGCAGAACTTATCTGCGATAAGCCTTGCGGACAAGCCATGATCAGTGGAATCAAATCAACAGTTACAAACCCTTTTTCAAATAACTAAATAATTTTCGATAAAAAGGCAAATCTTTTGCCTTTTTTGTCAATATGAGGTGAATTTTATGATTAAAATCGAAACTGACAATTTTTTCATTGCCCAGAGACTGAAAGAAATTGATAAGTCATATTACATTCTTTTTAATATGGGCAGTGGAAGATATGAGGTCCATAGCTCTGACCAAAAAGGTTCAAGCTATTGCTTTACCATTCCATTTTCAGTTTTAGATGCAAGAACAATTGATCACGCACTGAAAACTCGAATTGAAAATCGTGATAAAATCATTGCTCAGATTGATAAGGAAAATGAACTTATGATGAAAAAGGCTGTGAAAGATGAAATAAACAAATTAGAGGAGGTTCTTTCATGAAAGTGAAAAATATTTTAACTCTTGCATGCAATTTTACTGATAATGAAAAGCTTATTGAAAATGAAGAAACTGAAAAAATGCTTGAATGTTTCAATCTTGTGCGCAGCGAAGTGGCATGTGAATATATGCCAATATGTGAAAGTGAAGAGTTTGAGATCAAAGATTTCAAACTTTTGCTTTCAAACTTCAAAAGAAAGCCACTTCAGATTCTTTCTGTTAAAGATCGTTTTGGGCGCAACTTAAGATTCAAAGTTTTTCCAGAATATTTGATTGTTTACGGATCAAAAGCAAAAATTACATACACAGTTCAGCCAGAAAAAGTTGGCGCTGAGGATGAAATTGAAGACAGTTTGCCAGAGCGAGTTTATGCCTACGGCGTGGCAAGGGAATATCTTATGCGCGAAGGAATGTTTGAAGATGCAGAAATATTTGAAGTTCGTTTCAAAAACAGTCTCAAAGTTTTATTGCACAAAAAAAGTGAAACTGTTTTGCCAAGGAGGAGGTGGCTGTGATGTTTTATGAAAACAAAGTGCCATCACTGAAAACCAAGACAAAAACATTTCGATATGATCTTTTTTCGCAGTGTATGAATGATGCAAAAGATGATTTTTCTTGCAAAGCAAGTGAAGGGAAAAGAGGCTTCAATTTCCTATTTGCAAATGGGACACTTGAAAGCGGCTATGGCTTTTCGACTTTCAAATCACCAACAAACACAAGTGAAGTTGACCTTGAAGAAGAAGTTGCAATCGTCGGCGATGAAATAAGCGCGCTTTGGAGCTTCAAGTGGTTCAACTATGTTGACGAATGCAATCAATATTATCTTATGTATTTTAATGGTACCGATAAAATACACTATGACAATTTGTTTGCCTCAAGAGTTGTATCACTTTTTCAGTCAACTGCATTCACATCGACACCAGTCGGAACAAACTATTGTATAGACGGCAGAGATGTTATGGTTTTCGCTGGAGAAGGTAGCCCGCTTCAAGTTGTTGGCTCAACGTTTAATGTCACCGTAGAAAATGCGCCGAAAGTGATTTCTCTTTGCGCGCATTACGGCAAACTTTTTGCGATCACTGCAGGTGCAAGAGGAAGCCTTGTTTACACACAAAATACAGACTTGCTTGAGTGGGATGAATCGGCTGCAAAGCGTATAGACTTTTCAGATGAAAGGGGAAATCTGAATAAAATTCTTTCTTTCAATGATTATCTCTACATTTTCAGAGATTTTGGCATAACAAAGCTTTCAACTTACAGCACAAAGGAAGAGTTTGCAGTCAGCCATCTCTATCAAGCGGATGGATATATCTATCCAGGCACAATCGCTTCTGGAGGCGACAAAATATATTTCCTCGAAAAAAGCGGACTGAAAGTTTTCAACGGCTCAACTGTGAAAAACATTTCTCTTAATTGTGACGAACTTTTAAGAAGAAGCGACGCTTCATACTCAAGCGGGGTTTGCTTTGAAGGGAGATATTATCTTGCGTGCAAGCTCAATTTTGACGACGGGCAAAAGGTAGGCTGCGAGAACAGTGAAAACTTTGTCAATAATGCGCTTTTTGTCTACGATGAAAAGACTGGCGCGGTTGAGATCTCACGCGGTATGGATATACGTCAACTGCTTGTGCTTGGCAATCCATACAAAAGCAAGCTTGTTGCATGTTTCTATAACGAAAACAAAAATAAAATTGGTCAGCTTGAGAAAAATGGAAAATTCTTCGACGACTTTTTGCCAAAAGAGTGGACTTCGGTCAAAACAGACTTTGGCAAGACGGGCTTGAAGAAAATCACAAAGATCCATTTGCTTAGCGAGTATGACTGCCGCGTTTGCATCAAAACTGAGAGAGAGGAAAAAGAGTTCAATGTCAATGGATCACTCAAAATGCAAACAATTTCGTTGAATATTTTGGGAGAAGTTTTTGAAGTTTCCTTCAAGGCGCAAGGCGAGGCAAAAATTTCCAACGTTCAAATTGAATATTTGGAGCGCGCGTGAAAATTTTGAACTTAGGGCATATTGTGTTCTACAGCAGCATTAAACGCCAGGAAGAGGAGGCCAAAATGAGAAAGATTTTTGAAGAGAAGAAAGCTGAAGAAAAGAGGAAAAGTGGATTTTTGGAATGAGCTTATCAAAATTGTGATAAGTTATGGAGTTTTTGCAATGCTTTTTGTCTTTTTGTTTTTCTATCAACTTAAAGACAGCGCAAGACGTGAAAAGGAATATCAGAAAACGATCGGCGAGCTTACTGAGCATCTCAAAGTGATTGAAGATGTCAAAGAGGAAGTGAGCGAGCTGAAAGACTATCTCTCAAAGGAGGAAGATTTCTATGAAGAATAAGCTTAAATCTTATGGCTTCTGGACAGCCCTCGCAAGCGCCATGGTTGTGCTTGTCGGTGCAATCGGCAAATGTTTTGGTTTCTCTGTTGAAGGGGAAATCGTTTCAAACATTGTTATGGCAATTGCAGGGGTGCTTGTCGTTTTTGGAGTGGTGACAATGCCACAAAAAAATGACGAGGAACAAGAGGAAGATAAGGACAAGGAAGATAAAGAAAAATAAAAAGGGGAGCAATTAAAGCTCCTCTTTTTTGTACGCGCCATTTGCACGCAAATTATTCCATTAAGTAAATTCCTGTTTGGAAACGATAGTTTTTGTCATAGTCGCCAGGCGTCCTCAAAACTTCATATTGAATTTCAATGTAGTCACACATGTTGTCGCCAGTCAGCTTCTCGTAGTTGAACATGCCTGTGCGATAGAACGTGCCAGTCTCTTCAATTTCTTCAGCTGATGACTCAATGATTTTGTAATAGTCAACAACCTTGCTTGAGCCGATCAGACTGATTGGATTTCCTGCTCTGACTTGCCCAGTGTAGCCAACATATTTGCCTTTTCTAACCATGCCTTGACTTAAAATTCCGCCATCCATTTCAGGTTTGAACGCGCCAACCTTAATTCCGTCGTCATAAGTGAAACCCCAGTCAGCATATTGTGGATCACGATATTTTTCTTCAAGCCCTGCAAACTTTGCAATTTGTCCATAGTCGCCATCTGGCAAATCGCCTTCAAACCAGTCAAATTCTCCAGCTGGAACTCTCAAACGCTCTGTTCCCCAGCGCTTCCATTCTCCATTGATGAAAAGGTTGAGGTGAACATTGATTTCAAGCACTTGAGAAACGTTATAGCCTTCTTTTTTGTTGTCGTTGCCGCTGTAGCGAACTGCAATATAGAGGTTGTCAAACGAAAATTCTTCCTTAAGCATGATCACTGCGCTTTGATATTCACGCTCTGGAATCTTTGCAAACTCATCGCCTTCATGACTGATAAAGAAATCATTTCCCCAAAGGTCTTGGAATTGTGAATTGAGATATCGATTGTTGATTGTTAAATCGTCCCCATTGACATTTCCAATTGTGACATATTCATACGCTGTGTTAATGATATTTTTGACCGTTTCTTCATACTGTCTTTGCACAGTTATGTTTTGCTGAGGTGTTCCGTCTTGAACGTAATAGTTTTTCACCGTTGTTCCGTCGGCTTCATATTCAATCACAAGTGTCGCACCGCTTGTGTAGGTGAATGACTCTTGCATTGCGTTTGTGCCAATAAGCTTTTCACAAACAAAGTCGGCAAGCTTTGCCCTGTTGTCTTCTGAGAAACCAATGTATGATCCATTCTTCTTAAACTCAGCTTTGATCTTCGCAAGCTCCGCATCAATGTTTGAGCCAGGAACGGAAACCGTCAAACCATTCACTTGAATGTCAACAGGCTCAGCCTCCAAAGCATAGCAATAAAGCACATATTCAATCGCTTTGACAACATCGCTTTGCTTGCCGTCTTTGACTAAGTCTTCAAGGACGGTGTTTGTGTTTTCTGGGATTTCTCCAAGCGTTTGATTGTTTGTAAGCATCGTTGAGAGATAGTCAAGACGGAGGTTTTCGTTATATTGCAGCGAATCTCTATAAAATGAGTTTGAGTTATCCTTAAAATCTTTGGCAGTAATATCAAAATAAACAGAGTAATCATTAATTTTAAAGTAAATATTCCCATTTTTATCTGTATTAAAATCATTGCCGTTTAATGCGTCAATAATAGAAGTATATTTTGTTTTGCCATCAGGAGTTGTTATTTTATAGTCATAATTAAACGTCCAATTCCAAGCCTTATCAGTATCAGCTTTGATTGCAAAATATGAGATTGAGTTTGTGGTTTCCGTTGATGCCTTTTTTTCTGTAACGCTTGTTATTTCAGCTGCATCTGTGATTTGATATCTGATTGAGTCATAGAAATATTCAGGATAGGTTGTGCTGAGTCCAAATTGACTTGCTAATCCACTATCATAATAACCATAAGCACCAACTAAATAATAACTTATCCACGCAGAAAAGTTTGCATAATAATTGGCATAGACTTCATCAATGTTTGTGCCGCTGTCATTTCGATAAAGCAGCTTTGTGCCATATAGTGGGTGGGTGAGTGACTCTTGCATTTTTTTGTTGAATTCTTCTTCTGTGATTTTTCCACTATCCAAATCTTCAACAAGTTGTTCTTGTTCGTCAGACGTTGCACCAGAACAAGCCGTGCATATAAATGCAAGGCAAAAAATCAACAATAAACTAAAAATTTTGACAAAATTCTTTTTCATTAGTTTTAGTATACTCAATTTTCCTTAAGAAATCAAATAAAAAGAGTGATTTCTCACTCTTTTCATTTTTGTTATTGCATAGAAATTTCATTCGATGATTCAATCGCATCGCGCCAAAGCGTGTTTTCATCGCCAAATTGGAATGAAAAACTGCCTTTCTCTTCATATCTTGCTCCGTTAGCACTGTTTTTTGTAAATTTTTCATATCCATCAGTGAGAATATTGAAAGAATTGAAATACATTGTTTTGTTAACGGTATGCTTTTCACTGGTTATTACAACTGGCCAATTTCCTGCTCCTAAGCCAGGGAGAGTGCTGTTTGAATAAGCTGAGAATCTTGCATTATCAGGCAAGATCACTTTGTTGAAAAACAGATAAACATTTTCTGCATTAGGAGAGAATTTATTTTCTTTGGTTGCAAATTCAATAGTATTTGTTCGAATGAAATTATTTACTTCTATTGATATTGAGCCATCAGCATTGAGCATTAAATTATTCAAATCGATTTCCACAGTAAAATATACTTCTTTTGTGCTCATTTTTGCTAAATAAAGAGCAGTTACTTCATTTGTTTCAAGATTAATATCATAACCAAGAGTATCGGTATTAGAAGAATTTTGTCCAGCATACGTCTTTCTTAAAATTTTATCCTTATTCTCTTCAATTGCGTTGAAGAGGGCGGTTTTTTGTTCGGCTGAAAGGTCTGCAATGTCGGTTGGAAGTTGTGGTTTTTGTTCAACATCGCCGCTGCCGATGTCGCCACTTGGTGGAACGTCTCCGCTTGTGATATCTCCGCTTGGAAGCTGTGGCTCTCCACTTGGGATTTCTTCTCCACTTGTGATATCTCCGCTGCTGATGCCAGGAAGTCCGCTTGGGATTTCTCCACTTGGGACTGTTTGTTCATAAGGTGGTTTTACAGGTTCTTTTGGTGTTTTTACGCAGCCTGAAAGGAAGCGAGCGCCCAAAAACAATCCAGCTAATTGAAAAGCTGCGCCCAAAGTCATGATTGGGTGTTCTTTAAAGTTTTTCCAGATTCTGGCAAGGGCAACTCTTGCAGTCAGCTTAACCATTCCGTTTGTTTTCTTTTCTTTCATAGGTTTATTCTCCTGTATTTATATATATATTCTATCATATAAAGCGTGCAAAATCAATACTTTTGTCAAAAAGAAGAGAAAAAACAGTGAATAAAGCACAAAAAACGACAAATAATTTTCAGATTTGAAGATTTTTTGATATCATATAGCCAATGGCACAAAGGAAGAAGGGGAACTTTGTTTTTTATCGTGGGGCATTCTATGGATTTTTGACCCTTCTTTTTGGTATAACTTTGGCGCGAGGGATTTTTGCCGCCGAGGTGCGCAGTCTTGTGATTGCTTCGATAGGGCTTGTGTTTCTTCTATGTGTCACGCTTTTTAAAAGAAAGTGGAAGGCGCTTCTTGTACTTCTTGCTTTTTTCTTTGCAGGGCAAGGGTTATATTTTGCTGGCATGGCGTTTTGGGGCGGAAATGACTATCAAGGCAGCGTTGTTGTCGTTGGAAGGGTTGATGATCAGTTGTA
>CAOKRZ010000026.1 GCA_948471335.1 uncultured Christensenella sp.
CTCATGATAAATGGCACTGAAATTGCACCAGTTGTCACGCCACTGGCATCAAAAGCAACTGCCCAAAATGTTTTTGGAACAAAAATCATCAGAATGAAAATGACCGCATAACCAGCTGAAAGAAGATATGCTAAAGGAATTTTAAATAAAATTCTAAGCGCTCCCAAAAGGAAACAAAATCCCACCCCAACGCCAACAATGCCAATAAACATCCATTTGTTAAAAACAGGAATTTGCTCTGCAAGCACCGCCAAATCAGGTTCTGCAATCGTGATAATCGCGCCCATAAGAAGGCAAGCAAGACAAAGTATCCAGATCTTTTTGCTTTTGGTCAGAGTTGAAGCAATGTTTTGCCCAATTGGAATCATTGATTGATCTGCACCCAAAGAAAAGAAAGCAATCCCAAGAAAAAGCAAAATTGAACTGATTGAAAATTTAACAAGAACTGCCCCAGGCACATCAATCAAAATCAAACTGATTGCCAAAACAATAAGCGTGATAGGAAATACGCTTAAAAATGACTCTTTCAATTTCATTCGAAGGTTTTTAAAAGCCTGTTGATTTTTCATAAAATACTCGATTCTATAGTAATAAAATCATCGAAATTTGTCAAATCATTTTCTCTCATTTAAAAAAGATGTCGCATTTTTGCAACATCTCTACAATTTATTTTCATTATTCTTTTTGCTTGCAATAAGCAAAAGCAGTTCTTTCGAAATAATTCGAGACCAACTTTCAAAATTTCTTCAAAAAAAACTAGTTACTCCCCATAGTTTGCTTTTTATCAATGCGTGCTTGGTATTTTTTCAAAGCTTGATTTAAACATTCTTTAGAATCAATTTCAAGTTCATTGGCAAGCGAAAAAAGGCAATACAACACATCGCCAAATTCCAATTTGAATTCATCCTTAAGCTGGAATGGTTTTGTTCCATATTTTAAATTTTTAAGATATTCCTTTGTCAGCTCTCCAACTTCACTTTGAATGTTCAACAATCGCGCATAAACAGGAACTGGCACTGTGTGAACTTTTTTGTTATCATTAAATTTTTTCACTTTCTGTTGCATTTGACTTCTCCTTAAATTTTCGAACATTTTTTTCTCTTTATTTTTGGGCATTGTAATCTATAAACCTGTTGTTCCATGGTTTAACCTTTTTGCTTGCTATAAGCAAAAGCAGTTCTTTCGAAATAATTCGAGACCAGCTTTCAAAATTTTCTATTTGACTTAAGTCTTCAATTTTAATAAATCTTGCTGTACCATCTGTAAACTCCGGAGTAAACTCTTTCTCTATGAATACAGGGAAAATAATCCCTACGTGTTTTGCGGACTTTTCAGTTATTGGAGTATATACAATGAGTGGATCAAAATCAGATTCTGCTTCTACCCCAACCCGCAATTCTTCAAAGATTTCTCTTTTCATTCCATTTTTAAATGTTTCAAGGTTGCTATTTTTACAATCTGACTCATCTAGGTGCCCGCCAATGTAAAGCAAAGATTTGTCCTTTTCTGGCGAGATCTTCCCTGTTGATTTTGCAGCTTTGTTTATAATCAAAACTTTGTTGTCAGAAGTTATAATGCATCCAGCACAAACAGGCTGAATAACTCCATCCATATTCTCAACGATATCTCTGTCCCCAAACTTTAAATCGACGCTTAAATCTTCCAATTTATTAAGCCCCGCCATAATGTTTGAACCAGCGGCATCAAAATATCCTATCTTTTCCATATTCAACCCCTTTTTGATCTAAATACTTTTCGCTTATTTTTTAGCTTACACTTCACGATATTCACTTTTGATTTTGCGGAAATCAAAATATCTACCATATTATAAAAAAGTTTTACTCATCCTATCCAAAATTTTCTTTGCCTCATCCTTTGTTAAACTTTGCTTATTATTATTTTTTATACTAACATTTTCTTTCATATCATAGAAATGATGAATTATTTGCTCTGCACAAATTATCTTACTTCCTTCACAAGCAAATTTATCGCGGCTTCCATTAAATATAACATAATTACTTCCGCAAGCCACAGAACTATGATACTTTATACCATCAAATCCATTATCTTTTACTAGTTTTGTTACAAAGTTAGAAATGCTATAATATATCTCGTCTTTATACAACACAGCAAAAATATCTTTAAGTTTCTTCGCATAATAAGTATTTGAATCTCTTATATCCACAAAATCTGCTATTTTCAAATTTTTTGTTGGCTCGAAGTAGGCAAGTGAAATAAAATCACAATATGAAGGTTTCACTTCAACTAAAGCAGTATAGGCATCATCGGCAATGTAAAAATTCCCTTCATTTTCTGTATTGCAACGACCTTTTTTTATTTTGTATAAAGGAGGTTCTCGTGAATTATTTTCATCGAAACCAATCATATTTTCTATATCTACCATTTTCAATTCATTCGTTTTTATTATTCTACACCTAAATACTCTTTTTGGCAATTCACAATTATTATTCTTTTTTATACTTTCAATATATTTAACCAACCATGCAACAAAATTGTTATTTTTTAAAAATTTCATTTTATCACTAACATCACTAAAAAAATCACAAAACTCATTGAAACAATTTTTATAATATAAGTCATTTATCCCATTCACAATACTTTCCAAATACTCCTTTGGATTAATTTTATTATCGTTCATATTATTCTCAAACACCTTTACTAGTTAAGTTACATCATAAAAAATCTTTACCATCATTATTAATTATGTTTTTTTGCTTTTGTCTTGCAACACTAAATTATTAAAGATTACCAACCTGCTAATTTATTAATTAAATCTTGTCTATCCCAAAGGTCAACATCATTTGCTTTGGCAAGTTCAATAGCACTTTTTGTAAAAGTGCTATTAGTGACAACCATACACTTATCTGCATTATAAAATTTCATTCCCCCAACAACTTCCATAATTGAATGATTTCCCACTTTACCACTATAACATTTTGTTTGAATGGCAATAAGTATGCCATCTTTTGATGCTAAAATATCAACGCCCTGATCCCCACTAGACCTTGTTACTTGTGTTCTGTATCCCATTTGCCTAAAAAGTTTAGAAACAAAATTCTCAAATTCAATCCCACTCATTAAATCAACATCTGTAATACGCATATTAATTCTAGACTTTTTGGTTGCAATATCATGAACTATAAAAAATATTCCTAAACCTATAGACGCAATACCTATTAAATAAAAAACTATTTTATAACCTAATCCATCATTTTTAAAAAACAAACTTGCTATTGCTATCATTATCGAGCCAAAAAGCAATAGAAAAATTTTTATTTGAAGTCCCGCATCTGCTTGATTTTGTGTGTTGCGTTTTCTCATTTGTTCACTCCCTATATGTTGTATTATAGCATACTATTACTAAATCCGTTTTGATTTTTTTGATTTATTTTGATTTTTTCAAAAAATTTTGATTATTTTTGATTTCCTATAAGAATTGTCACTTTTTACACTATTTTTGGCAAAAATCAAAACACTTAAAAATTCATCACTTTGAAATGAAGACTTTTTTATTTTTGCAAAAAACATGAATAAAGCAAAAATTCCGCATTTTGTGTCTAAACTGCACTAATTTCCGCTATATGCTGCGTATTTTGATAAATAAAAGTCTTCTTAAAAAGAAGACTTTTTGCTTACTTAATGTGGAGCTACTGGGCGGGATCGAACCGCCGACCTGTTGATTACGAATCAACTGCTCTACCGACTGAGCCACAGTAGCACAACAGCCGCTTATTGCGGCGATTTTAAATTTCTTTAACCATTTTCGCAAGTTTTTCTGCCAGAAGTTTATGGCTGTCACTTGTCAAATGAACTCCATCAATTCCTGTTTGCAAGTCGCTGTTATCAACGTAAGGTATTTTTTTAGCGCTGCAGTAATTTTTTAGCATTAAGCTTAACTCTCGGCTTTTCTCGCCTGCCCCTTTATACTTATCGTTCATTTTGCAATAATCCGCCAATTCATTTACTGGTGGCAGCCCAGAAATGATAAGTTTTGGGGTTGATTTATCAATCTGTGATTTATATTTTTGCAAAAACTCAACATATTTGTCAATCATTTTAACGATGTCTGATGCACAATTATTGAAACCTGCTTTCAATTCGTTTGTGCCAAGCATCAAAACAACGGCGTCAAGCCTGTCATGAGTGTCTAGGCAAGGTTTCAAATAGGTCCAGCCATTTCTACCTTGCTTGCCAGGCCTATCATCTTCTGAAAAAAGAGTCCTTGAATTTAAGCCTTCTTCAATTACTTCATACCCCCCCCCGAGTTTTTGTTGCAACAATTTTGTCCATCTTTGATTTTCACCATATCTCAAATGGTCCGAGCCAGGAATATAGCCCCAAGTGTTTGAATCGCCAAAACAAAGTACTCTAATTTTTTTGCTCATTGTATAACCTTCCTAAATAAGCCTGAAAGCCACGCGCTCTTCATCTGCGTTAATATCAATAACTTCAACTGACACTTCTTGGTCAAGTTTCACAATTTGATAGATCTGAGCTTGGCGATCTTCAGTTGCATTTGAAATGTGCAAAAGTCCGCTTGCGCCGTTTTCAAGAGTTATGATTGCGCCGAACTTTAAGATTTTTGTCACCTTGCCTTTATAGGCTTGTCCGACTTCAAGAGCTTTGATTGCAAGTTTTTTAGGGCTCTCTTCCAAAACTTTCATGCTGAGCGCAACCTTTTTGGCTGTGCGGTCAAGCTCAATCACGCGCGCTGTAACTTCATCGCCTTCTTTCAAAACTTCAGCTGGGTTTTCGATACATTTATGGCAGATGTTTGAAATGTGCAAGAAGCAGTCAACACCCTCAACGTCAATAAACGCGCCATAAGAAAGGATCTTTTTAACCTTTCCTTTGACAATTTTGTTGATGAAAATGCTGCTCCAAAACATTGTTTCAACTGCTTCTCTAACATTTTTTGTGAGAAGTTTAACGCTGCCCAAAATGGATTTGTTTGGCTTGTCAATTTCGCTTGCAACAGCTTCAAGCTGTTTGCCCACATAGCGTTTTGGATCTTTAACAAAAGTCTCACTTATTTCATCAAAAGGAATGAAGATTTTATATTCCCCCATGTTTGCATAAAGCCCTTCTCTGTCAGCCCTGTTTACAACGAAAGAGAACTTGTCGCCAAGTTTAAGTTTGATCGCATTTTGAGTGCCAATGGTTTGCTCGTCAGCCTTTTTCTTTGAAGCTTCAATCAGTCCTTCTTCATTCTTTGTGCTTGTGATGAGAACTTTGAATCTGTCGCCTATTTTGATTTGATCAAAGTCATCAAATTCTGAAACTGGAATGAATGCATCATTTTTGCCGCCAATATTGAAGATCACTCCATCATTTTTTTTGATCACAACAACACCGTCAAAGCATTGTCCCTTTTTGTAAGTTGTAAAAGTTTTATCAATCGCTGAAATATCAAATTTTTCTTCCATAATTTCCTCTTAAGTAAATTCTATCAAATAAAAAACCTTTTGTCAAAAAATTAGCGCTTTTTCTTTTTATAGTTTTGTAAATATTCTTCGCGTAGCTCGTTCATCTTTGACGCAATAATTTGCCCGCATTCGTCAAGAAGAGAGCTGTCAAGTTTCTTTCCATAAAACTCTTCAAGCGTGAAAGGTTCGCCAAGGAAGATGTAAGTCTTTCTGAAAGCTTTTGGAGTGCGAGAGATAAACATTGGCACGATTGGAACTTTTGCTTTGACTGCAAACATTGCAGTGCCATGTTTAACTTCTCCAAGCTCCATGTTTTCATTATTTTTATTTCTTGTTCCTTCTGGAAAAATCACAAGCTTTTTGTTGTTTTTAAGAAGCTTAAGGCAAGTCTTGATTGAAGTTATGTCACTTGTGCTTCGATCAATTTGAACTGCACCAATTAACTTTATTATTCCACCGAAAAGTTTATTTTTAAAAAGTTCTTTCTTGGCAAGATAATGTTTTCTCTCCCAAGTGTTAAGCGCAAAAAGCACAGCATCCATGTTGGATGTGTGATTTGAGGCGATTATTGCCCCTTTTTTCTTCAATTTTTTTAAATTTTTCTTGCCTACAATTTTTGTTGGATAAATCACCTTCATAGGCAAAGAAAATAAAACTTGACAAACTCTTAACATGTCTCCTCCTCTATCAAGCTTTTCGCGCAGCTGTACGCTGTCGAAAAAGCAACCTGCAAATTGAAGCCTCCTGTCAGGCAATCGATATCTAAAACTTCGCCAATGAAATACAGTCCTTTTTGAAGTTTTGACTCCATTGTTTTTGGATTGATTTCCTTTAAATCCACTCCTCCACTTGTGATGATTCCACTTTCAAGCGGATACAGATTTTTATAATCAAGATCAAATCGCTTCAGCAAAGAGCCAATCTTTTTTCGCTCCTCCGCCGTGACTGCATTGACCTTTTTCTCGCCGTGTATTTTGACCTTTTCCAAAAACACGTCAACAAAATTTTTAGGCAAAAGCCCTCTTAAAATATATGTCACATTTTTGTTTAAATTCGCATCAAAATCTCTAAGAAGTCTTTTGTCAATTTCTTCAAGACTTAATGCAGGCTTAAAGTCAATTGAAAGGTTTACATTTGCGCATCTGTTTATATAACTTGAAAGCGTGAGGACAATCGGCCCAGTTATGCCTTTATCGGTGAACATCATTTCGCCAAAAAAAGAATGCTTTTTGCCGTCTGCAATCGCGTTTAAAGTTACATTTTTAAGTGGCAATCCCATTATTCTGCCAACAAACTTATCTTGAAGTTCAATTGCGCAAAGTGCTGGACAAGGCTTTATGACATTATGCCCAAACTTTCTTGCAAAAGTGTACCCGTCGCCCGTGCTGCCAGTAAGTGGATAGGTTTTTCCGCCAGTGGCGACAATCACTTTATCAAAAAGATATTTGCCTTTGCCAGTCTTAACAACAAACTTGTTTCCTTTTTGGTCAAAGGCAACGCCTTCTACTTTTTCGTTAAGTTTTATTTCACAACCTTTGCACGCAGAAAGAAGAGCTTTCGTCACATCGCTTGCTTTATCAGACAAAGGAAAAACTCTGTTGCCGCGTTCAATCTTGAGCTTTAATCCCAGGTTTTCAAAATGCTCAATACAGTCTGCTGGAGAAAATCTGTTGATTGCACCCATCATAAATTTTTTGCCGCCAACAACATTTGAAAGATATTCTTCCTTGTCACAATTATTTGTCAAATTGCATCTACCTTTGCCAGTTATGTAAATTTTCTTTCCGCACTTTTCATTGCCATCAAAAATTGTGACTTCTTTGCCGCTTTGTGAAAGAAGCCCTCCTGCCATAAGCCCAGCTGCTCCGCCGCCTATAATTGCAATCATCGTTATTTGCCCCTGACGAGAAGATTAAGTTCATCTTCCGTCAAATCACGGTATTCTCCGCGCTTAAGTCCACCAAGCTTCACGCTGCCAATTCTCACGCGTCTTAAAAGCTTGATCTCTCTGCCAATGCCTTCAAACATACGGCGAACTTGTCTGTTCTGCCCTTCGTCAATCACAACTGAAAGCTTTGTCACGCCGTTTTCAAAAGAAAGCCATTTAACTTTCGCACTTGGCATTCTTTCGCCGTCCTTAACAACACCCTTGCGAAGAACTGCCAATTCGCTTTCCTTCACTTCCCCTTCAATGTTGACGCGATATTCCTTCTCAATACCATTTCTTGGATGCGCAACTCTGTTTGCAAAATCCCCGTCGTTCGTCAGAAGCAAAAGTCCTTCAGTGTCATAGTCAAGTCTGCCAATAGAAAAAATCCTCTCATCAGCATCAATGAGATCATAAATAGTTTTTCTTCCCTTTTCGTCATTTGCTGTGCAAGTATAGCCTTTTGGCTTATTGAACTTGATATAAACAAATGAAGAAGGAAGGCAAATCGCCTTTCCTTCATAAACAACTTTGTCTTTCTTTTCGTTTATAACGACGCCAAGCTCTGTCACAACTTTGCCGTTTACAACAATCTTGCCGTCCCTTATAAGCTCATCACACTTGCGTCTTGACGCAACGCCTGCGCCAGCAAGAAATTTATTCAGTCTCATCATTTTAAAAATACTTACCATTTGAAAAGGATATCTTTGAGTTTATGCCAAATGGTATTTCCCCTTACCTCTTCAATTGTATATATTTTTTCGCTAAAATGCAACTTATTATCTATAAAAATTTCAACTTCGCCAATTTCTTGACCTTTTTTGACTGGAGCTTCCAGCTTTAACGTCATTTCATACTCATAAATCACCTTGTCAAGCTCGCTCTCTTTAAGAGGATATAAACACTTGCCAAAAGTTGCAATCTTAACTGTGTTTTGTCTGCCGTCACAAACTTCAATCGACTCGGGAAGGTCATAGCCTTCTGTCAAATCATAAAGCTTAAACTCTGAAAACCCTTTTTCAAGAAGAGACGAACATTCTTCAAACATAGGCCCGCAGTTTAACACAACTGCAACAAGCGTCATTCCGTTTCGCTCTGCTGAAGAGACAAGGCATCTGCCTGCATCGTTTGTGAAGCCCGTCTTCACGCCATTGCAGCCATTAAGACTGTTAAGAAGTCTGTTTTTATTTTTAAGATATCTCGTCTTTCCTTCACCTGAAATTATCTTTGTGTTTTTGGTTGAAACAATTTCACGAAAGATTGGATTTTGAAGCGCATAAGATGTTATCTTTGCAAGGTCTTCCGCAGTTGTATAGTGCGTCTTTGAGTCAAGCCCATGAGTATTGTCAAAATGAGAGTCAGTCGCGCCAATCTTCTGAGCCATTTTATTCATCATTTCAATGAAGGTTTCAACTTTGCCGCCGACTCTTTCACCAATGGCAAAAGAAGCATCATTGCCAGAGACAAGCATAAGCCCATAAAGAAGCTCTCGCAGCGATAAAGTTTCGCCTTTTCGAAGATATATGCTTGTGCCAGGAATCCCAACCGCGCGAGGAGAAATTTCAAACTTCTCGTCAAGGTCATCGGCGTTTTCAATGGCTGTGATTGCTGTCATAATCTTTGTCGTGCTTGCCATTGGCATTTTTTCATTTCTGTTTTTTGAGTAAAGCACACGCCCTGTTGAAGCTTCCATAACACACATTGCTTTTGCGCTGCTGTCAATTGTCTGACCAGCTAAAGTGCTTGCAGGAGCAATCAAATTTGTCCTAGCAGTTGAGAAAGCAAGAAGCGTCCCTCCAACAAGCGCACTTATGAAAAAAATAATGGCAAAGGCTATCGCGACAAAAGAAAGCTTACTCTTCTTCGCCATTTTCGTTTGCATTCTCTTCCTCCTTGTCCATCTTTGAAAGCAAAGCGTTAAACATGTTGAGAATTGTTTGATAAAGCGATTTGTTTTCAACATTGACAAACTTAACTTCGCCTTTGTTTTCAATCAAAAATCCCACTGGAGTCACGCTCATTCCACCACTTGAACCTCCAGCCATTGGGAAGTGATTGGCTACGCGTCTTGAAGAAAGGTCAGCATATTCTCCCCCGCCGACAACGTATCCAACGCTCACTTTTGAGATTGGAATAATGACAGTCCCATCAGGTGACTCCACCTTATCGCCAATTACTGTTGAAGAATCAACAATGGTTTTGATTTTTTCCATTGCACTGTCGATGAGTCCATTTATGCTGTCGTTTGCTCCGTAAATTTTCATATTTCCCCCTTATTTTCAGTTTTTATATTTTGCAAAGTTTTTGTTTATATTCTTTTCTTCAGCATTTTGCTTGGATTTTTTTTCATTTTCTTTATGCACAAAACGCACACTTGTGATGTAGGCAATGAAAAGTGCGTAAAGGATATCAAAAAGCGTGACTGAAATTTTTGTTTTCACTGCAAACTCTGCAATTTCACGATTGTATGAAACAGTGTCATAAACTCCAAGGCTTGCTGTCGGCTTTTGATTTTTGATCGCAGTGAAGAAAATGAGAAGCGCGGTGTTGACAGTCCCTGCCGCCATTGCGGACGCGAATGCATCATTTAAGCCAAGATTATAAAAAACAAAAAGTTCTTTAAGCCTAGTTTTATCTTTAACTTCACTTAGAAGTGATTTGTAAAAAACAACTTGGCGGCTGTCAAATTCAAATTCCTTTTCATCATCATCTTTTTCTTCTTGCATGATCAGTCTGTGGTTTTCAACTCTGTAGATAAGATGATGAAGTTTGATTTTAAAAAGAAACACCGACAAAACTCCAGAAAAGGTCAAAACGTCAAGTGTAAGTTTAACCTCAACAAAAAGCGGCGTTAAAAACAAGATTATAAAAAAAGTGGGAATAAGAAGATATAAAAAGTCCATGCTTTACTTTCCCACTTTTAATAGATAAATATTCATAAAAGCATATTTAAACTGTCGCCAATCACTCTTGCCATGGCAAGAACATTCTCATGCACATCTTTTGGCGCAAGCAGACTTTCGCCGTCTTCACCAAAAATCATAAATGGTACACCGATTGAAAAACATGGGCAGCCGATAGAGTCATGCGATATCCTTTTGCCAAGGCTGTTTACAGCGCTTCCCGGCGTCATTCCGGCCGATGAAAGCTGAACACTTTTCCCAAGCCTTGCAAGGCAGTTTGTGGCAAGAGAGTCAATCACAATCACGCATTCAATTTCAAGCCCACTGACAAGGATCGCAATCATGTCAAAAGTGTTGATTCCAGTTGAAAAATATATGTTTGGGCAAAACTTGAAAGTTTTATTGCCAGAGTCAAGCGGATCGATATACACCTCGTCAACAACAGCCTTCCCAAGACAGTCTGCCCATATGTCAGGATTGCCAAGGCCCACAATAAGCGTTTTCTTCCCTTTTACATCTTTCATGAGAGAGGATAGTTTTTGATAGACAAGAAAAGAAAGCTCACTTGCAGCCTTTTCATTTTCGTATATAAGCGGACAAGAAAGAATGTAATACTCGCCTTTTTCAAGCTTAAGCGAACTTGCTTTCTCATCAGAGTCAACCACAAGCTTTGCCTCACTTGAGCCAAACGAGCCAACATTTTTTACCGCATAACCATGCC
>CAOKRZ010000027.1 GCA_948471335.1 uncultured Christensenella sp.
TATTGCATCATGCCCTAAACCAAACGCTTTTTTAACGAAAAATGCTGGCAAAATGCCCAGAACTATAAAAGCATAAAGGAAGCCAAAAATAACTGAGGCAATAAGCATAACATACATTGATACAAGATTAAGCCCAGAAGCAATCTTGTCTGTGTTGTTTTTTTCTTCATCTTTATTCTCATCAAGTTTTAAACAACAAGCATAGGTTTTCCCAAAAAGAAAAATTCCCAAAATAAAATATATAAGCCCTCTTAAGAATGGGATTTTATACAGCTTGAAATTTTGTTTACATTTTTTACCTTCAACTTTTTTGTTGCCGTGACTTGTTATGATTGCAACTGTCATTTTGTTTTGACTTATGCAGGCAATTCCATTTGTTGAGGGAAGCAGCAATTTATTCATATCTTTTTATTGACATGATTAAGCTTTATTAAACAAAAAAAAGCAGCTTTGACTGCTGCATTTTTAAATTATTTAAGACCGTATTTACTCTTAAATTTCTCAACGTTTCCGCTTGTATCAATAACCTTTTTCTTCCCAGTGAAGAATGGGTGGCATTTGTTGCAGATGTCGAGAGTCAAAGTATCGCCTTTGCAATTTGACTTTGTTTTAAAAGTGTTTCCGCACGCACAAGTCACTGTGACTTCGTGGTAATCTGGATGAATCTTATCTTGCATAACTTTATACCCCTTTTATTTTAAATTTTAGTCTCCAACATATGGAAGAAGTGCAACATTTCTTGCTCTTTTGATTGCAACGCAAAGTTCTCTTTGGTGATGAGCACACACGCCAGTTTGACGTCTTGGCAAAATCTTGCCTTTTTCTGTGATATATTTTCTGATCTTTGCGACATCTTTGTAATCAATGCATTTTTCTCCAGCTACGCAAAAAGCACAAACTTTTTTCTTCGCTGGTTTGCGGAATTTCTTTACAACAACTTTTTCTTCCGCTTTAACTTGTTCGCTCATATCTAAAGTCTCCTTTTAATTAGAATGGTAAACTATCATCATCGATAGGTTCAAGTTCGGCTGTTGCCTTTCTTGGTGCTGGGTTTGACTTTGGAGCATCTTCTCCAGCAACAGAATCAGGTCTTGAGCCAAGGAACTCAACTTCGTCAGCTACGATTTCAGTTGTATAGCGTTTTGTGCCATCACTTGCTTCATAAGAAGAGTTTTGAAGTCTTCCAGTCACTGCACATTTTGAACCTTTTTTCAAAAATTTATGGCAGTTTTCTGCTTGAGCTCTCCAAACAACAATGTTGAAAAAGTCTGCATCTCTTTCGCCTTCAGCATTTGCAAAGCGTCTTTGAACAGCAATTGCAAAACGGCAAACTGAAACGCCGCTGTTTGTTGTTGCAAGCTCTGGATCTCTTGTTAAGTTTCCTATTAAAATTACTTTATTCATAATATCTCCTAAATCTTTTGTTAAATCTTACTTTTTCACAAACATTTGGCGAACAACACCTTCAGTGATGTTCATAAGCTTGGCCATAGCGTCAACTTCTGTTGGGTTCAACTGAATGTTCATAAGAACATAGAATCCTTCATTTTTGAAGTTGATTGGATAAGCCAATTTTCTCATACCCCATTTATCAATTCCTTCAACAACGCCGCCTTTCTTTTCAACGTAAGATGAAAACTTTTTGATAAGTTCTTCACGTTGTTCCTCAGACACGTCTTTAGAAATGATGTAGAGAAGTTCATACTTATTCATACAAATACCTCCTTTTGGACTAATGGTCCTCTTTTTCAAGAGAACAAGGACAGTTTTTAAACTGCTATTATGATTATATATTCTCTTTTCTATTTTGTCAAGGAATTTTAAAAAACTTTATCTAAAACAAAAAAGACGCGATATTTGCGTCTTTTTTTAACTAGCTGTTTGCAAGTTCATCAATCTTTTTCTTATGTGCTCTTCTTGAAAGAACGATTATAAGTATGATCAGAATGATGAGAAGCAAAATTCCACCAGAAATTCCGAGTGCAAGAGCAAGAGTGTTGCTTGAAGTCAAAACTTTTGCATCTGAACCCATATATCTGAACACACCATTATATGATGTTGTTGGATTTGTATAAGTCTCATAGTGTTCTGCGTTTGCAATGCTGTATGGCCCCATATCGAACACACCATTGAATGGATTTGTTGCTGTTCCGATAGGCTCCCAGAATCTCCCTGAAAGATTGAGGTTTTTAGCCAATTTATAATGTGCATTTGCATATGTTTCATCGCCTGAATTGATCATGTAAGCCATAAGGGCAAGATCATTTTCACTTGAGATGATATATGGATTGTTTTCGCTTCCGTCGCCTTCAAGGCTTGAGCTTCTTACGTTTTGCCAAAGCGTTCTTGAATAATCAATGAAGATGTAAACTGATTCGCCTTCTGCTGGCATCAATCTTTCATTTTCAAGAATGTTTGTATTGATTCTGATTTCGTTTTGTTCTTTGTTATAACCAGAGTTCATTGTTGCAAAGTCAAGGATAAGTTGACCTTTTGACACAATCGCAACGCTCTTGATGTCATAGTTGCTTGCAAGTGAAACCCTGATTCTTATAACTTGACCAAAACGGATGCCTTCTACGAAAGTTCCTGTTGAAATCTCAGCGCCTGTTGACATATCAGTGAGAACGCCTGCTTTCTCTGCTGAATGGCTGTTTCCTTCAACTGAAACATTGAATCTGAAGTTGATTGAAGTTGCGTTTGGCTCTGGTCTTATGATGATTGTATCTCTTACAAGTGAACCGTTTGTTGAAAGGTCATCATATTTTACAACATATTTGTAAACTGTGAAACCATTTTCTCCAGCTGAAACAGCTTCGAACTTGATTCCTTGCCATACAATTCCATAGCCATAAGCTGATTTAGCCTGCAATGTGATTTCATCCCCGATTCTGGCTTCGAAGTTGTTTTTGTTTGCAACTTGCTCTCCGTTAACGAGAATTGCATCAGCGATTTCAATCTTAGCTTGATTGTTGATATTTACAAGTGACATGTCAAGTATAACTTTGATTGAATTTCCTTCAAACACAGCCATATAAGCAAATGGATTTACAGTCGCAGGTTGAGCGAGAGTCCATCTTTCTTCTGTTCCGTCATTGTAATATGCACCAAGAAGTCTTACTCCATCTTCTGTTAAGTATTCTTGAGTTTCAGTGTTAAACCAACCAATAAGCTTATATCCTTTGTTTGCAATTGCAACAAGGCTGAAGTTTTTGTCAGTGTCCACTGAGCCTTTGCTTCCAAGCTCACTTTCATCTTGTTTAACGAACGCCTTTCCGCCTTCACCGTTAACAGTGATTTCAAAGTTTGCATAGTACACAGCTTTGATAGTGAGTTCATCTTTACCGCAAGTATGCTTGTAAATTCCGTTTGCGTCTCCGCCTTCGAATTTATCTCCAATCAACCATCCTTTGAAAGTATAACCTTCGAAGTTGTAAGGTTTAAGCCAGATTGAAGTGCCTTCTTTGATTTCTGCATAGAATGCTTCGTTCACGTTTGTCCAGTATGTGTCCGCGCTAAGTCTGTCAATAATGTCAGTCACTGAAATATTTGATTTTTCTGCCTTGTCTTTAAGGATGTCAGGAATGAAATCAATTGTCAGTTTTTCCTTATTGAACAGCCATGAAGCATACAGCTCGAAAATTCCGTCGTAAGCTGGATTTGTGCTTGGTTCGAAGTTTGTGCTCTTTTCATATGTATCGCCGTTCCATACATATCCTGATTCAAGCCAATTTCTTAAAACTCTAAGCTGTCCATCTTGCATTTCAATATATTTTCTTCCTTGACCAAGACCGTAAGTATAGAATCCGTCAAATGATGAATCTGAGTTGTTTGCGATTTTGTCAAGAATTTTTTGACGTACAGCATCTGGAATTGAAAGCTCTCTTCCATAAGTTGCATCAATTCTTCCAAGTTCTTCATTAACGCCGTCTCTAAAAACGATTTGATAGTTTTTAGGTTCAACAACGATAACGATTTCTGCGTGTCTGATAAGTCCGGTAAATGTCATAACCGCTTGTTCACGATATCCAGCCTTAGGATTGTTCTCAATATCAATAGTTTGAATAGATCCATCTTCAAAAGCTGTTGTGAAGTCTGAAGGCTTAAGTTCGCTTCCTGAGAAAGTGAATTTTTTAGCCATCTTTCCATTATCTTGAACAAATGAGAAGTTGAAGTTTGTTCTTACTGTGATTTTAACTTCTTGAGTTTTATCCGCCATAACAGAAACGAACACATTTGATGAGTTGTTGTTATCAACTGACACAAGCATGTTGTTGCTTGGTTCAATGTAAATGTATCCGGCAGGAAGATCATTTCCTTCCTTGTCTTGGAACTTGATTGAAACTTGGTGAGCCTGTGCAACAAAGATTCCATAGATGTTTGCGCCGTCTTTGATTGAAGAAACTGTGATAAACACTCTTGCTTTTTCACCAGAAGCAACGTTAAGTTTTGTTGAATTTACTGTGATTCCTTCTGATGCAGAAGCGACAAAGCTGTATCCATCTTCGATTTCTGCAATGAAGTAAAGCACGCCGTCTGTCACTGAGTCAACTGTGTAGTCAACGCCCTTTATCCCAGCATTGCCTGTATAGATTGCGTTTTCGTCGATTGTTCCGTCAGCTTTTGCAATATATACGCTTCCACCTGCACCATTTCCATAGTCTCTTGATTGAAGCATTTCAAGCACTGCTTGAACTGAAACTGTTGCTTTTGCAGCTGTGAAAGAAATTTCAATTCTGTCAAAAACATTTCCTTCTTTCAAGTTGATTGTAAGTGCATTGTCAATGAGAGTGAAGTCTTCAAAAGAAATTGCCGCATTATCTCTGAAGAACTTGATGTTTTCATTTTTAACTTCATAACCTGCAATAGGTTTTAAGTCGAGAATGAAAGGTTGGCCAAATTTTGCTGTAGCTTTTGCTTCGTTGCCGCTTGAAATCTCAAACAATTCTCCATCAAGGATATAGCTTGCTGAGCCTTTGCCACTTAAAAGAATGCCAAATTCTTTTGCAGCCTCAATGAAGTTTGCGTTGATAACGATATTTCCGTTTTCATCAACATTTTCAAGAATTGCAATAATTCTATTGTTCAATTCTTTGTCGTTATCTTTTGTTTTGAATGTGAATGGATTTTCATAAGAAACAACTGTGTTTCCATTTGTCCAAGAACTGAATGCGTAAGAATCATCTGCTTTTGCCGTTAAAGTGAATGACGCTTCGTATTCAACTGAAACATTCAAACTCTTTGTTTCGCCATTGCCATCAACAAGTGTTCCGTTGTCGCCAGCGATGATTTCGAAGTTGTAAGTTCTTTTATTTGCGCTGACAGAAATAAGGACGTCATCTGTGAACCCTTTGATTTCAAATTGTTTATAGAAAACTCCATTTGCAAATGTTTCTTCGCCTTCGACAGTTGTCACGCCTTGAGCAAAGCTTCCAAGAGTGATGTTTTTGTAACCATATTTAAGGTAAACAATAACAGTTGCTGTTGCGCCAGTTGCAACAGTTTGTGATGCAGACACATTGTCAAGTGTTTTTTCGTTTACGATAACACGATCAACATGAATTCCTGAGAATGAGAATTGGTTATCCTTAGCTTCAGCTGAAAGAGCGAGTCTTGCGTCTGAAGTGAAGTTTTGCCATGTTACTTCAATGTTATCTCCCTTCAAAACTGCGCCAATTGTATCACTAGCAATCGCGCTTGCGATGTCAGCTGTGAGACGATATCCAGCGTTTGGCTTAATTGTGAATGTTGCAGTTGTGCCAGTGTTTGCTTTGATAAGGTAGTATAATTTGCCATCAACCACTTCAGTTTCAACAACATTTCCGTCTTTTTCAACAGAAGCGTTTTCCGCAGAGATTCTCAAAACGTTTTCGTTTGCTGTTGCTTTGAAAACGATTTCTCTTGCAGCAGTGATATTGCTTATCGTGATAGTCTTGCTTTCTTCATCGAAGCTGATCTCAGTTGATTGTCCATCGAATGAATATGTGAAGCTGTAGCCTGCATTTGGTCTAACTTTGATTGTTATTCCAGCGCTTCCGTGCAAGATTGATTGTATCACGTCTTCAGTGATTGCAGATGTGCTGTCCCCAACATAAATGTCAAGATTTGCTGCAGCTTTGATTGTCAGATCATATGTCAAGTCTGCATAAACTGTGTAAAGATCAAGTGTCCAGTCATCGCCAATTTCTGTGCCTATTGTGGTGAGAGTTGAACTCTTCTCATAAGTTTGTCCTTCTCCATCCTTTTGTGTGTTCCAGTAAAGGTTCTTTCCTGGCACTTTAAGGTAAGAGAATTCTTCTGATTCAACATCGATGAAATCGTTTCCAATTTCTGTGCCGAATTCTATTGAAATTGTCTTTGCGATGTTGTCAGAGTTGTTTGTGTCTTTGAAGTTGATTGTGTAAGTCTCGCCTACCCAATTTGCATCCAAATTGAATGATTCATCTTTGACAATGTTGCCTTCGCCGCCAAACAATGAATAGATTGTTTCATTGCCTGAAAGAGAAGTTTCTCCATTTGCCCAGAAGTTTAAGTTGTAAGTTCCTGCTGGAGCAGTAAGTTTTGGCATAAAGCTTGCAATTGTCTCTCCAGCAAGCTCGCTGAATTTGACAGTTTTTCTTTCATTTGCCCAGCCGTTTGTGATGTCTCCATCTTTGAGAAGGCTTGGCATGTTTACATTGTAAGAAATAGTGATTTCAATTTCTTCTTGAGTAAACGAGAGAGTTGTGCTTGCTTTAAGCTGTTTCACTGTAACTGTGCCAGTTTTGTTTCCAGAAGCACCCGCTTCAAGAGTGCCTTGGCTGCCTTGTGCGAGTGTTGCGCCTGCGAATTTATATCCCTGTGCTGCAGTGTAAGCAATTTCAATGTCGCTGAAGTAAGGAATAACATATCCATCTGCGCTTTCAGTGATTTCACTTCCGTTTGCTGAAACCTTAACTGAGAATCCTTCTGGAGCGCTTACTGAAAGTGTAACATTTCCGCGTTGCCATACAGGTGTCAAAGTTGCGCCTTTATTGTCATATGCACTTGTCAATAATTCATGCACTGAGCCCAAAGTCAAAGCTGTTCCGCCAAAAGTATAGCCTGTTGCTTCAAAGCCCTTTCTTCCTGGCATTGTTCTTGTCAGGTCGTTGTAAATTTTTTCAAGATAAGCGCTGTCATCTTCGTTTGGATCATATCTAAAAGTGTATTGTGTGATTGCAAGTGTAACGCTTTCGTCGTCTTTGTCAACGATTGCATTAAACGCGTCAAGTCCACCATCTTTGTTGATTGTGATTGTAACAGTTGCCTTTTCGATTTCGCCCATAGGCATATCTTCTTTGGCAAGAGTATAGTTTCCTTCGTCATTTGCAGCTGCAAGAGTGATAATCACTCTGTTTGCGCCAACTGAAGAGTTTTCGAAAGCAAAGCTTGCGATATTGACAGTGTCGCCAGCTAAAACTCCGTTGAGTGCAATGCTCACACCTTCTGGAAGAGTGATTGCTGTTGTTCCGTCATATTCTTTTTTGATTTCAATTTCTTTAACTGTAAGACTTATTGGAGAAATCTTAACTTGAACAGGAACTTCTTTTCCTTCTTTCAAAGCTGCATAGTTGCCGCTTGTGAATTTAAGGTTGATTGTGTGAGTACCTGCTGTCAAATAGTTTCCGCCTGAGAATGGCAATGCTTCGTAAGAAGTTGTATCAAGTGAAATTGAGATGTTGTCAACTGAAGTGTCTTCAGCATGCTTGTCAGTCCCGATTTCAATTGTTCCTCTGCCGATGAGTGCAACGATTTCGTCAACTGTCATAGATTTGAAGAATGTTCCGTAGCTGCTTGAATATTCTTCATATCTGATTTCTACGTTTTCTTCTGAAGGCAAGATTTCTACGCCTGAGATTGTTCCAAGCTTATAGTTGTCTTTGTCCGAACCAGTAAGCACAATATCAACAAGTGAAGTTACGCCTGCTTGAACAGATGCAAATTTACCTGTGATTGATACGTCTTCATCTCCAACAATTCCGCTGAGAGTTATGTCTGCGCCTTCAATGCTGTCAGTTCTGTCATAGTTCTTTGTTGCTTTAACTACATTAAGCTCAGCTTTTTCAATTGTGAATCTTACTGTGCTGTTGAAAGTGTAAGTTTTGTATGATGGTTGCTCATCATTTTCACTTGAATTTTTCACAATGTTGATTGAATAGTCTTTTGCGTTTTTAACTGTTTCGCCTTCATCTCCAACCCTGATTGTAATTCCTTTCATTGCAGTTGCATAAGCTGAATGAGCCTTATTTAATGTCACGCTTGTTCCACTATCCCACAACATAAGTGTTACAGGAATAGTTATTGAAGTTTTTGAGTCTTTGAAAATGAGGACATATCCGTTTTCATCTTCACCAATTTCTACTTCCACACCTTCGCCATTGTAAGCTTTTTTAAGCTTTGCAAGGTTGTCAGCCGAAATGCCAATTTCAAGTGTTTGTTCTGCTTCTTTTACTTGATAGTATCTGTTGTCAGGATTAATCTTAATGATATAGTTATCATACTCAGCAGTGTAAAGATTTAATTCTGAATCGAATGTAGAGTCTTTAAGATTTACGCCATATGTTCCTACGCTTGGGTTTTCAGGGAAAGATGAACCTTTAACAAACTTAACATCAACTGATTCGTTTGTTTGAGCAATGTTGATTCTTGCATCAAAAGATTCTGCAATTCCCACACCAACATAACTTGAAAGTTTGTAAACTTCTTCCTTGCCTTCAACGCCAAGGTTTTCAATCATGTCAGCATCTTGAATTGTGTATTCAAACTTGTTGACTGTCAATGAGCAAGAAATTGTGCCACCTTCAATAACATTATTTGGGCTGTTTTTAACTGACATTGTTATTGTATAGATTCCTGCATCTTTTATGAAACCTTCAACATTTGTTTGAGTTAAGTCAATCGTCTCCTTATCTTTTGTGAGAGTAATATTGAACTGTTCCAATATGTTTGGATGCAATAGAGTCTTAAATTCTGTTTCGCCAGTGCTTATTGTTCCATTATATTCAACAGTTTCCGAAATTTTTACAATGCTATCAAGATATTGATTTGAGTAAGTAAACTCTTTAGTGACAAATTCAAATGATTTGATGATACTGATAAGCATCTCAACTTGATAAGAATATTCAACAATCTGAACTTGATCTGCTCTGTTGTCGTTAGGATTTGAGTAAGTGTAAGTTGCAATGAACTTATAGCTTCCTTCTGAAGCCTTTACATTCTCAAAGTCTCCGATATGAGAATCTTCATAAGTTTCACTGTCTTCATTCCATTTTTTGTTTTCATAACTTACAGAAGTGCTGTCTGTTACATATGAAGGAACTGAGAAGAAGAAAGATGGAGTAAGCGATATATGGTAAGCTCCAGGCTCATAGTCAAATTTCTCAATTTTCTTAATTTCAGTCACTTCAATTGTATCCATATCCCAAAGCGCGATTGCTTTTGCAGGAGTGAAGCCTTCAGTTGAAGAGAAAGTTTTTGTGTCTTTATCATATGTCACTTCATCAGTGTTTTGAAAGCCAGCGAAAGTGAAACCATCATTTTTTGGATCAACTGCAGCGCGAGTATAGCTTCCGCCGTTTTGAATATAGAAATATCCGTTAGCTTCAGTTCTGTCTGTGATTGCCACATTTGAAGTGTTGTTGTAGATATTCACTCTTCTTGAGTCAGTGAAGACTGCGAAGAATGAGTCTCCATCACTTGAAAGTGTTTCATTCAAAGTGAGTGAAGCATCTGAAGTGTAAGAGTCAAGGTTTCCAGCATAAGAATATGCTGCGCCATTAAATATAACAATATCATTTTTGTTTGCAAAGTCAACAAGAGCCCAATTTGAATTGATTGATCCCTTATTTAATGTTGCATGGATTGTAAGCTCACTCGCCTCATCTGAGAGAGCGATTTGTGCAAGACCTTTATCTTGAATCATTGTGAAGATGAGAGATCCTTCATAGAAGAAGCTGTATTGTTTTTCAGTTGCACTTATTGTGTTGCTTTTTCCGGCATAGTCAAATGAGAATTCGAATGACCAGTCAGCATCAATGTTTTGAAGGTTTCCGTTTGCACCCAAAACAAGTTGTCCGTTTGCATCAGCAGTGAGATATTTTGCATCAAAAGTGTGCATTGAGCCGCTGAACTCTTTGACAACAAATGCACCGTTGAACACAACTTTATAGTTGCTTGAAAGAACTTCTGTTTCGCCTTTCTTAACAACGAGGTCTTGAATGTTTTGTGCGTTTAATTGAACATCGCAGTTTTCATCGCCGTAAGAGCCAACTGCAGCACTTTTTGTTGAAACATTTGTGAA
>CAOKRZ010000028.1 GCA_948471335.1 uncultured Christensenella sp.
TGCAACCTTTCCAGCAGTTGAAAGTTTGAAAACAACTCGCACTTCTGCGTTTCCGATATAGATCTCTTCATATTTGATGCTCATCATGCCAGTGATGGCTGCCGTGATATCATCAACAACTTCATAGATGATCTTATATTCTTTGACTTGAACTTTAAGTTTTTCAGCCATAACCTTTGCTTTTGCGACTGGTTTTTGATTGAAGCAAATGATGATAGCACCTGTTGTTTGAGCCAAAATAACGTCTGATTCAGTGACTGCGCCTGCCGCGCTGTGAATTATATTAACCTTCGCTTCTTCGTTGCGGATCACAAGAAGAGCGTTCTTAACAGCTTCAACAGAGCCCATTGAATCAGCTTTGAGAATGATGTTAAGGTTTTTAAGTGTTCCTTCTTGAACCTTGTTCATGAAGTTGTCAAGAGTTACGCCAGAGCTTTCTTTTGCGCGTTCTTTCTTGATGCGATCAATACGCTCTTGAATAACTTGTTTTGAAAGTGTTTCTTCAACAGCATAAACTTGATCGCCAGAAGAAGGCACTTCGCCAAGGCCCAAAACTGAAACTGGTGTCGCAGGTGGAGCAACTTTAACAGGCTTTCCCGCGTCATTGAACATTGCGCGCACCTTTCCATAAGTGATACCTGACATGATCGAATCGCCTACGCGAAGAGTTCCGTTTTGAACAAGAATTGTTGCAACTGGACCTCTGTTTTTGTCAAGCTCAGCTTCAATAACAACGCCTGTTGCCATTTTGTTTGGATTTGCCTTAAGTTCTTGCACTTCAGCGACAAGAAGAATTGTTTGTTTAAGTTCGTCAAGACCCATTCCAGTTTTTGCTGAAATTGGAACGCAAATTGCATCTCCGCCCCACTCTTCAGGAAGAATTCCGTGTTCTGTGAGCTGTTGTTTTACTCGGTCTGGATTTGCCTCTGGCTTATCCATTTTGTTGATTGCAACGATCATTGGCACGCCTGCTGCTTTAATGTGATCGATTGCTTCAATTGTTTGTGGCATAATTCCGTCATCAGCGGCAACAACAAGAATTGCGATATCTGTGCTTTTTGCGCCTCTTGCACGCATAGCAGTGAACGCTGCGTGACCAGGCGTATCAATAAATGTGATTTTCTCGCCGTTAAATTCAATTTGATATGCACCAATTTTTTGAGTGATTCCACCTGCTTCTCCACCAACGACATCAGTTTTTCTGAATGCGTCAAGAAGTGAAGTTTTACCATGGTCAACGTGCCCCATAACGGTCACAACAGGTGCTTTCTTAATAAGCTGAGATGGATCTTCATCAGCAGCACTTTCGATAAGTTTCTCTTCAAACGACTTGCTTGCCTTAAGCTCAAGTGTAATTCCAAAGTCACTTGCAATAAGCTCTGCTGTTTCGAAATCGATATTTGAATTGATTGTTGCCATAATGCCGATAAGCATAAGCTTCTTCACGATCTCTGTGACAGGTTTCCCAATCTTTTCGCTGAACTCTTTGACTGTGATTTCATTTGATGTGAACACAGCATGAGTTATTGCAGGAGCAACCACCACAGTTTCTTTTTTCTTTTTGGCAACCATTTTGCGTGAGCCATAGCTTACTTCTTCTATGCCGTTTTCGTCCTCAATAAAGTTAACTCTTCTTGAATCAACTTGCTGACGTCTTGCAGAAGACTTGCGCTCATCAATATTTGAGTTGTTATGTTTTTGAGCATTCTTTGTTTTTTGTGCAAAGTTGCGATCTGATTTAACTTCAAGTTCAGGAAGATCATTTGATGAAAAACTTCTGAAATTGTTAACTTTGGTTGAAACAAAGTTGCCAGGTCTTTTTTGTCCATTTTGTGGTCTATTCCCAAAGCCTTGATTTTGACCAAATCTTTGACCTTGACCTTGGAAACGGTTTCCATCTCTGCGCTGAAAGTTTTGTCCATTTTGCGCAGGACGATTTTGAGAATTTTGGAATCTTGGATTGTTTATTCTTTGATTTTGGCTGTTTGGATCAAAAGTGCGGAAGTTGTTTCTATTGTTTGCCCCATTAGAAAAGCTTGGGGTCTTTTCAATATTCTCTTCTTTGACCTCAGTTTGAACTGGTTTTTGTTCTTTGACTTCGACTTGAGCCCTTTTTGCTTCTTCGTCAAGAGCACGCTTTCTTTCTAAAAGACGTTTTGCAAAAAGGTCAACGTCGCTTTTCGCAGTTCTTACTTTGCGAAGCGCTTCGCTGATCACTCCTTCTCTTTGTAAATCGTGTATAGTTTTAAGATTGTTTAATTGATTTGCCAAATTTTTCTCCTTAATTCAAAAATTCTTCTATTTTTTCACTTAATTGTTTATTTTTAATTCCAACAATTTTGCAAGAGCGAATTGACACAAGCTCTTCAAGATTGTCGACTTCAATTGCCTTTATACCTTTCTGTTGCCAAAACGATGCAATCTTTTTGCTGGACTTTCCAGCCAAAGTATCTACCAAAATGAGATAAAGCTTTTTGTCGTATCCGTCAAGTTTATCGCTTCCAATAACAAGATATCCAGCTTTGTGTGAAATGTTCAGATATCCTTTGACTTTACTTCTGTCCAAAAATCTCCTCCTCAATAGATGAAATGATTTCATCATCAATATTGCATTTGAAAGATTTGTTTAAACTTTTTTGTTTCTTCAGTTTTGCAAGGCAATCCTTATCACGACAAATGTATGCGCCTCTGCCGTTTTTCTTGCCTGTAAGGTCAACTGAAATTTCGCCTTCCTTATTTTTCACTATGCGGACAAGCGACCTTTTATCTTTCATCTGCCTGCAAGCAACACACATTCTAAGCTTTTCTTCCATTGCTCCTCCTATTGATTTGGAAGGTCATCAGAAAAGTCAACAGGCTCAAGCTCTTCAAGTTCTTCAAGCTCTTCAAGATTTTCGAAAGCGTCGTCTTCGCTAAGCTCAGTAAGTTCATATTCCTTCTCTTCAGCGTGAACTGATTGAACAGAGCTTTCAGGCTTAACTTCAATCTTCCATCCAGTAAGTCTTGCAGCAAGACGAACGTTTTGTCCGCTCTTTCCGATTGCAAGAGAAAGCTTGTCGTCTGGAACGATTACGCGTGAAGCCATAAGACTTTCGTTTGTTTCAACTGACAAAACTTTTGCAGGGCTAAGCGCACGAGCGATGTATTCAAGTGGATCTTCACTGTATTCAATAAGGTCAATCTTTTCGCCGTTAAGTTCTGAAACGATTGTATCAATTCTTTGACCGCGATAACCTACGCAAGTTCCGATTGGATCAAGGTTAGGTTTTTCTGTGTAAAGCGCAACCTTAGTTCTGTTTCCAGCGTCACGAGAAATGTTTTTGATGATAACGTCCCCGCCTGCAATTTCAGGGATTTCAAGTTCGAAAAGTTTTCTCACGAAACCGATATTGCTTCTTGTAACTTGAATTTGTGGACCTTTGAAAGAATCCTTAATCTTTTTCACATAAACTTTAATGCGATCGCCAACACTGTATTTCTCACCTGGAATTTGGTCAGAAGGAAGCATAACGCCTTCAGTGTTTGAAGAAGAAAGTTGAACATAAACAGTGCCGTTGTCAATGCGCTTAACGATTGTTGTCATAAGCTCATCTTCTTTTTCAGAAAGCTCGCTTATAGCGATCTCTCTTTCCATTTCTTTAATCTTTTGCATAACAACTTGCTTTGCTGTTTGAGCTGCGATACGGCCAAACTCTTTTGTTGACTCTTCGCTTAAAACTTGGTCGCCAAGTTTGAATGACTTTTTGATAAGTCTTGCTTCTTTGAGAGAGATTTCCTTATCAGGATCTGTCACTTCATCAACAATTGTTTTGTATGAATAAACTCTGATAGTGTTCTTCTCAGGTGAAAGTTTCACCATTGCTGATTTTGCTTCGCCATACATTTTCTTATATGCTGATGTTAGCGCGCTTTCAAGTGTTTCAATAAACACCTCTTTGTTTATTTTCTTTTCTGCTTCAAGGTCTTCAAGTGCTTGAAAAAAATCTTTGTTAATCATTTTTTATTTCTCCTTAAAATTTAATTACTGGCACAATGTGTGCAATTTTTGTTCTTTCAAAACTGAGTGGCTGTTCTTTGAAATTGATTGTCACCTTCTCTTTATCAAACGAAAGAAGTTCCCCTTTAAAAACTTTCTTGCCGTCGATTTTTGAGAAAAGAGTTATCTCAATTTCTTTGCCCATGTTTCTTGAAAAGTCACGTTCGGTTTTAAGCGGTCTGTCAATCCCTGGCGAGCTTACACTCATGATATAAGGTTTGTCGTCAGTTGGATTAAGCTCTTCAAGAACAGGATCAATCGCCCTTGCGACTTTTTCGCAGTCGTCGATTTCAACGCCTTTTTCACAGTCGATGAAGAATGTGAGATTCATTCCGTCAGACTTTTTGGCGTATTCAACTTCGACAACTTCGTAGCCCATTTCTTCAATGATTGGGCAAACTTTTTCTTCGCAAATTTGCTTAACTTTAGCCAATTTTGCACCTCCATTTTTGTCCGTTTAACACAAGGAGGAGGCATTTTTTGCCTCCTCCTTGTCTAGTTGTAATTATTATAACCTAAATAATAATAAAAAGCAAGATTTTTTTACATAAAAATGAAAATTTATTTTATTTTTTCTTTGAAAGAGCAAGCAGCACCTGCGCAGTTGCATGAGCGTCGTTATATGCCCTGTGCGCCCCTTCCAAAGTTATGCCAAGCGCGCTTACAACTGTGCCGAGTTTATAGTTTGAAACTCTAAGCCCACTTGTCCTTGCAACAATCAAAGTATCAAGAAGGTCATTATCAAACTTAAGCCCGCACTTTTGGGCAGCTTTTCTTATGAAGTTCATATCAAAGCCAATGATGTTATATCCGCTTATCACACACCCGCGAGTGAAATCATAGAAGTCTTGAAGCACATCTTCAACGCTTGGCGCATTTGCAACCATTTCGTCAGTTATATGCGTAAGCTGCTGAACTTCTTTAGGGATTTTTCCTTTTGGTTTAACAAAGGAAGCAAACCTTTCTTTGATCACACCACCAACAACTTTGACAGCGCCTATTTCAGTTATCTCGCACGTTTCAGGATCAAGCCCTGTTGTCTCGATATCAAATACGACGAAAGTGTTGTTCATAATGTTATCATTGTATATTGGTTTATCTTCAAAAAGATTTGACTGAGCTTTTGTTTCAATTGGCTCAGTGAAGACAACCTGTTTGTGTCTTCCACTTGGCGTTTCAACAATTTTTTCAACCCTTTTGAAAGTTGCCAAACTTAGTTTTTTGATATAGCAAGTCAGCCTGCCACTTAAACCTTTGTTCACATCTCCAACCGCAATAATACTCATTCCGTCAGCGAGGCTTTCCATCTTCTTTTCATTTGTCTTAGAACAGAAATAAATTACATCAATGCTTCCGCTTATATCTTTAAGAGTGAAAGAATAATAAAACTTCTCTTCCCCTGCGCGCTTGCCTTTTTTGGCAATAAAGCTTTTGCGCGTGTAAGCGGAAATTGTTCCTCCAAGAATAACTGAACTCTTTTGACTTTTGATGTTTTTTATGTATTCTGGCTTAGGTGCGATGTCCCCTCCAAAAAGAGGAACATCGATTGTCATTTCATAACGCTCAACTGAAGGTCTGGCTGCAGGGAGCAAGTCTTCCACATCAATTTCTGTTGGAAGAGTCTCTGCAAGCTCAACCATTTCAATTTGGAAACTTGCAATAAATCTTGCCGATAAAAATTTGACAAGCTCCTTTTGCAATTCCTGCTCATCGATCATAGACAAGACGTCTTGATTAAGCCCGATTTTCACTGAAACTTCATACTCTTTATGTGAAGAATGAATGTTGTCGATATCAATAAATGGCAAGAGTGATTTGTGCTGACTTTCAAAGAAGTTTTTAACTTCAATTTTTATAAGCTTTTCATCAAGAAAGCTCTTTTTAAACTTGACCTTAACTTCGCTGTTAAGCGAAAAAAACTCTTTGACAAAGCCTTCAAGTTCTCTTCTTGCTTCGCTGCCCATTTCATCCATTTGATAAGGAAACAAAAATGTGACGAAGCAAATGAAGTTGTTCACATCATAGACAATGTCAAAAAGTTTCAAAAAGCTGTATTTATCATTAAATTGCTTGTTTATTTTTTCAATCAGTTCCATGCATATATTTTACAACACAAAATGCAGGATGTCAACTACAATCACAAGTCCAAACAAAATCGCAAGCCCCACTGTATGGATTATATTTTCAACCTTCCTATTTATTGGCTTTTTCCTTATCCATTCAATTGTGGTGAAGACGACGTGCGAGCCGTCAAGCGCCGGAAACGGCAATAGGTTGAAAATTGCCAGGTTTGCCGATATAAGCGGAATCAGCACAAGAATATTCAGCGCACTTGCTTGAGTGACTGATGCAATTGTTGCAATGGTTGTGATTGGACCTCCGATTGCCTCCACTCCAAGCTGGAATGTGATAAGCATCCAAAGACTTTTAAGAACAACCCATGCAAGCCCAACAGCAAAAGGAATTGCACGTTTGAAAGCTTCCCAAAAGCTGTGTTTATATGCCTTTGCATGAATGCCAATTGAATATACTTTTTCAGTTTTGATAATCTCTGTGCCGTCTTCAGCAGTTTCTGTTTTCTCACGAGAAATTTGATAGAAAGCAACAGGGACTTCAATCATTTTTCCATCACGGCGAACTTTGAAATTCATAGTTGGAAATTCAGTGAAACTTGCTTCTGGATTTGCTTTCAGCCATGCACCGAGCTTGGCCTGCTCGTCTTTTATAATATCATTAAAAGTGCTGCCATAAGCGAAATCAATTGTTTTTCCATTAATCGAGAAAATGACATCTCCGACTTGAAGATTTTCTGCATTTGGGTTGACCACATATTCTTCTGTCTGAACATGCTCTGCAAGTGGCGAATACTGAGTCACCTGTGGGATATCATAACCAACAGCACAAAGCAAAATGAAAGAGAAAATGATTGCTGTCAAAAAGTTGAAAGCAACGCCTGCCAAGAAAACCAAAATTCTTTTCCATGGCGCTTGGTTATTGAATGCTGCAGGGTCATTTTCTTCACCTTCTTCACCCTCACCTGCAAAAGCGCAATATCCACCCAACGGAAAAATGCGAAGAGAAATCTTTTCGCCTCGCTTATTTGTCCTTGAAAATATTGCCTTGCCGAATCCAACAGAGAATTCTGTGATTTTGAATTTTAAAAGTCTTCCGATTGTATAATGCCCAAGCTCATGGATAAGCACCATAAACAGCAAAATCACTATGGCGAGCAAGATATACAGAATAAACATTTTACCTCACATTATAAAAGAATAATCGCAAATGCAAGCATAAGAAAAGGAGCTACAAAAGTATATGAATCACATCTGTCAAGCATTCCTCCATGCCCTGGAAGAACACGCCCCGTGTCTTTCACTCCTGCTTGACGTTTTAAAAGTGATTCAAAAAGATCACCGCATTGAGACACGATTGCCCCAAAGAAAGAGATAAGCAAAACTTTCCAGAAAGCAAATCCTGTTTCACTGAAAACAAGATAAATTGATTGAACAGAATTTAAAATGAAATATACGCAAACTGACAAAAGAACTGTCCAAACAACTCCGCCAACTGCCCCAGAGATTGTCTTGTTAGGGCTCACAGATGGCGCAAGCTTCTTTCCGCCAATAAGCCCGCCTGTAAGGAAGGCAAATGTATCTGCGAAGATTGGAATAAGAAAGGCAAACAAAAGTGCAACAAATGATATATATCCGCCAAAACTTTCAGCTTTAGTAAATGTTGTTGTAAAATCATCAAGGTGATTGAGCGCCAACATAAACATAAACATAAAAGTTGGATACACAAGACCAATAAGAGTGTTGAAGGCTTTATTCAAGCTGTATTTATTTAAACTGCCTTCAATCCTTCTATATCTCATTTCCTTCTTTGTTCTGCCTTTGAAAATAATTCCAACAAGGAAAGTGATAAGAAAGGCAAAAGCCATAACTGCAATAACAACAAGGATTGCCCAAATAAGAGAAAATTCGGCGTCAAACCCAGCACTTAAAAGCATTATAAGCGCAACAACGGCTGGGAAAACGCATACCGCCCATTTCTCATGATACTTTTCCATTTTAGTGAGAATTTTTGACATCTCATAAGCGCAGAAACAAGCAACAGTCAAAAGCAGCGCGTCAAAGAAATAACTGCTTACATAAAGCTTAAGCACAAACACAAGTGCCAAAACAATAACTATCGCTAATGATGTCATTAGTCTGTTTCTCATTTGATTCCTCCATATCGTCTATTTCGCTTTTGAAAATTCAAGAGTGCTTTTTTAAGACATTTTTCGTCAAAGTCTGGCCAAAAGGTCTTTGTGAAATACAGCTCTGAATAAGCAGCTTGATAGATCATAAAATTTGATATTCTTTGTTCCCCGCTTGTTCTTATGATAAGGTCAGGCTCAGGCAAAGATTCTGTGTAGAGATTGTCAAGAATATCTTTCTCATTTATTTCCTTTTTCCCACTTTTTATAAGTTTATTGACAGAATAGACAATATCGTCTCTTCCACCATAATTTAAAGCGAGGTTTAAGATAAGATTCTTGTTATCTTTCGTGTCGCCTTTTGCCTTTTCAAGTTCGGTTACAAGGTCTTTTGGAAACTTTGAAAGCGCTCCCATTGAGCGAACGGAAACTCCTTTATTTGAAAAATAATCTCTGTTTCCTTTCAAATAGTCTCTCACAAGAGAAAAGATCCCATCGATTTCTTCTTTGCCTCTTTTCCAGTTTTCTGTCGAGAACGCAAAAAATGTAACAACGCCGATTCCAAACTTCAAAAGTGCGTCAATGGTTCTTTCAACTGCTTTCATTCCTTCTCTATGGCCCAGCTGTCTTGGCAAGCCACGTCTCGTTGCCCATCTTCCATTCCCGTCCATTATGATGCCGACATGCAAAGGCAATTTTGATTGAATTAAACGCATTGAAACTCCTTAAATTAAACTTCCATGATTTCTTTTTCTTTAAGTTTGCATAATTCGTCAATCTTGACCATTGCAGCATCGATAAGTTTTTGAACTTCGTCTTCGCTTGAAGCGCGCATATCTTCTGAAAGCTGTCCTTCTTTTTCAAGATCTTTCAGCATTGCCATTGCATCTCTTCTTGCATTGCGTGAAGCAATTTTTGTGTCTTCAGCGATTTTTTTAACAGTCTTCACAATCTCACGACGACGCTCTTCAGTCAAAACTGGGAAAGTGAGTCTTATCACCTTTCCGTCATCGTTTGGAGTTACTCCAAGATCTGCCATTGCAATTGCCTTTGAAACGTTTTTTACTTGAGATGCATCCCAAACAGAGATCACAAGCATTCTTGCCTCAGGAACAGTGATGCTTGCCATGTTTTTGATTGGCGTAGGAACACCATAATAGTCAATTGACACTTTGTCTAAGATGTGAGGATTTGCCCTGCCCGCACGAATGACAAGATATTCATTCTTTTGGTGGCTGTAGGCCTTTTCCAGTTCTTCTTGACAAGAAAGTAAAATTTCATCTACCATTTCGTTCATAAATATAAACTCCTTCCATGCTAGTTTACAATAAAAAGCGAAATTTTGCAAATGATTTTATATTCTTCCATAAGAAAATATGCAAAATTGATTTAATAAATGCCAAACAAAAAAAGAAAGCTTGAAGCTTTCTTTTATTCAACTGTTTGAACTTTTTTCTTCCCGCCTGTTCCAGTGATTATATCTGATGGTTCAAAAATAGACATGTTAATAATCTCTTTAGTAGGAATAGTTACAATCTCACCCGTTGGCATGCCAAAATTTTCAACATTGAAATATTTTGTCATTGATCCACAATCAATAGGTGTTGCATCTATAACACGCGGAATCTTTTTTCCATTTTCTTCCTTATAGCTGCCAGAGAAGAATTTGATAGATTGTGCCTTTTCGTCAAAATAAGCACCATGCGTTTTGCTATCTATATTTCTAGAAAGTCTATACAAAGCAAGTTCAAGTTCTCCGAAAATCATTTCAAAAGTAGTATAACCAGAGATCTTATCTTCACTTGTATTTTTCAAAGATTTTTCATTTTGCCTTTCAGCGGATGCAGATAAAGAGTTCAACTTGCTTAATAAATAATAGGTGTTATCAGCTTTAAATTCTAATCCGAATTCTTTTCTCGCCCTGTCAAAAATTTCAATTATTCCAGGCGTAATGAGAGCATTAAATAACATTTCAGAATCAAGGAATGGATCAGCCGCACATGCTTTACTTGTGAAGAATGAAATAAATTGAATTAATTTCCATACTTTAATTTCTTTGATAGAACC
>CAOKRZ010000029.1 GCA_948471335.1 uncultured Christensenella sp.
GCCGCCTGTCCACTGGGGAGCCCTGGTTGAACCTTGTCTTGCATGACCAGTTCCCTTTTGTCTGTAAGGCTTTGCAGCGTGTCCTCTTACTTCACTTCTTGTAAGAGTGCTTTTTGTGCCTTGTCTTTGGTTTGCATTGTAAGCCACGATAACTTCGTGAATAAGTGGCTCATTATATTCAACTGCAAAAAGGTCTTCTGGGAGAGTGATTGACCCAACTTCTTGGGCTTGCATATTAAAAACTTTAACTTTTGCCATGACCTATCTCCTTTATGCCTTCTTAGCTTCGCGGATTGTGATCACTGAGCCCTTAGGACCAGGTACGCAACCCTTAACAAGCAAGATGTTTCTATCATTGTCAACTTTGACAATTTCAAGATTTTGAATTGTGACTCTCTCAACACCATATTGACCAGGCATATGTTTGTTTTTGAACACTCTTGATGGAGTTGAGTTTGCACCCATAGAGCCGACTTCTCTATGAACAGGACCAGTTCCGTGAGTCATCTTAAGACGGTGTTGATTCCATCTTTGGATAACGCCAGTAAATCCGCGTCCTCTTGTTGTTCCTGTAACATCAACTTTATCGCCTTCAGCGAAGATGTCACATTTGATTTCTTGACCAAGTTTGTATTCTTCTGCGTTTTCAAATTTAAGTTCTTTCAAAATTCTGAAAGTTTCAACCCCAGCTTTCTTGAAAACCCCAGCGCTTGGCTTATTAACTCTTTGTGCCTTTTGCTTATCGAAAGCAACGACAACTGCTTTGTATCCATCATTTGTTTCGTTTTTAAGTTGAACGACTGGGCATGGACCTGCCTCAACAACTGTCACTGGCACAACCAAACCTTCTGGAGTGAAGACTTGAGTCATTCCAAGTTTTTTGCCAACTATTGCTTTTTTCATTTTTGCCTTCCTCCTTATAATTTGATTTTGATATCCACGCCAGCAGGCAATTCAATCTTCATAAGGGCATCAACAGCCTTTGAAGATGGTGAATAGATATCAATAAGTCTTTTGTGAGTTCTTGACTCGAATTGTTCACGACTGTCTTTGTATTTGTGTGGTGAACGGATAACAGTAACCACTTCTCTGTCAGTTGGAAGTGGGATAGGCCCAGCAACTTTTGCACCGAACTTTTCAGCGGTGTCAATGATTCTCTTGCAAGCTTCATCGATAAGCGCGTGTTCAAAGGCCTTCAATTTGATTCTGATAACTTGTGTTGCCATTTTTTATTAAACCTCCTGTAATAGCAATGCCGACCATCTGCCATAATTCAACCACGAACAACTTGCCCGTGTGTATCTCGCTGCCTGGCATTAAAAAATGTGAAATTTTTCAGTCGGTCGCCAGCGATCTTAAGCCGCCAACTTGTCCGCGTAAATTCTCTTTGATTGCTGGTTAATCAAAGTAACCTTACACTTCAACCCAATTCACAGCATGTAAAGTTTACCAAATATCCCCTTTTTTGTCAAGGGTTTTTTCTTTATTTTTCAAATATTTTTTAATCTTTTTTCCGGTCAATTTCAAAGCAAACACCAGGGGCAGTTGTCCGCATGTAATAAAGAGCTAAGCTTAAGCAAAAATATGGTCATATTTTGTCAAATGGATATATTATATGAAAACTTTCTTCGTTATAATATATTATATATATAAATATAAAACAGGACATTTCGCCCTGCAACTAACGCCGTGTTTTATATTAAAAAACTTTAAAAACCAACAAGCTTTATTTAATTAAAACAAACGCATAATTTAACATAAATATAAAAAAATAGCGCTATTTTCGCTATTTTTTATTCTTTTTTAAGTGTTTTTTATAAAATAATCTAAAATTTTTTCAAATTAAATCAAAGCAGAAACAAAGCGCCCACCCGTTCTCCACTCAAAATTTTTCTCTAAAAGATGATAAGCTTCAACCTCTGACGAAGGAGAAAGTTTCACGCTTGCAAGCTTGTCATAATCAGCCTGATCAAGAATTTTAAGCGCCGAGAAAGCAGCTGGACTTATGCTGATGCAAGACGCATTTTTGCATGATGGACAAACAATTTCTCCAACCGCCAAATTGAAGTATCGAATTTCAGATAAGTCAGCCCCGCACGAAGAACACTTATTTGTCAAAAATGAATAGCCCATTGCCTTGAAAATATTTACAAGAAATTTGTCAAGAACATACAAATTTCGCACGTTATCATAACACAAGGTTTTAAGCGCTTTTAAAAGCTCAATAAAAAGCTGCGGATTTGCTTGAGTAGTCACCGTTTTCCTGACTATATCAATCATGGAAGAAGCTTCATAAAACTTATCAATGTCATTTGTTAAGCCAAAGAAATTATCAATAATTTCAACTTGACTTACGACATTCATGCCTTTTGTATTTTCAAGAACATATTCACCAAAACAAAAAACTTCCTTTGCAAACTTTAGCTTCGCTTTTTCTCCGCGCACACCTTTCATTGAAACAGTCATTTTTCCTTCTTCCAAAGTGAACAAATCCACAAGCTTGTCCTTTTCTTTGAAGTCCTTTGCGCCAATAACCAAAGCTTTAACCTTTGTAGAACTCATATTTATTCCTATAACCCCATCTCATCTGATTTCTGTTTTGTTTCTTCCCTGAATATCGCTTTCACATAGCGAGGATCGCCAGTCAATTTAAATGCCAACCAAGCTGCTCCATCAAATTTTTCATTTTCTTTTTTCATGACGTCCCCTCCTTACAAAACTAGTATAAACCTTTTAAAATATTTTACGCAACTAAAAATATCATTTATTTGGCAAATTTGAAAAAAAATGTCATGTAAAAAAATGTTTTCAACATATTGTATATAAACATTTTATGCATCCACAAATTAAAAAACGACAGAAATGCTCTGCCGTTTTCAAAGAGAAAGTATGAGAATAAAAAAATTATGAGTTTATGTAAGCCTCGCCGTGGAAAAGCGAAGCATGTCATTTAATTGTTCACACAAATTCATGCAATACGCACTATTGAAATGCTTGAAAGATTGATCACTTCATTTTCAGCCAAGTTGTTGCGAAGGTTTATTACATCTGCAGTAGAAAGAGTTGTCACGATCGCCATTCCGCTTATCGTTGCAATCGTTCCAGGCACACCGCCGACTGAACCAGTCGAGCCTGGCACGATAACACCATTTTCATACAAGGCAAGCGAAAGTGTTCCGCCTGCAGGGACAATGCCAGTCGCCGAATAGCTGATTCTATATGTCCCGGCTTGCATTGTAAAATTTCCTGCGCCATCATCAAGGATACTGTCATCGCTAGCCGAAACCAAAGTTGTGATCACATTTCCACCTACTGCGATTGTTTGAACAGAAGTTGAAGCAAAAACAGCAAATATAACTGGAGGGAAAACAGGATTTATAACTTCATTCCTGGAAATGTTGCTGGGAGCTAAAGCTAAATTTCTGCAACAAGTAAAAATAGGCGTTGGAGAACTAGGGCCAATATTGCATTGGTTAAAATTAAAATTACATCTCATAATTTTTCTCCGAGAGGAGCCTAACTCCTCTACTTTCAATATATTGCGCGGCAGCGTTTTTTGTGCTTTAAGTAAGACTGGAAAATCATATAATCAGATTGCATACAATCATTTAAAAAAATATATAATTATTTTGCAAAAACAATTGACAAAGATATTTTTTTTTGATATATTATTTAGGCATCGTGAGTGAGGAAGATTAGCTCAGCTGGGAGAGCATCTGCCTTACAAGCAGAGGGTCATAGGTTCGAGCCCTATATCTTCCACCATAATGCAAAAGCTAGGAGCGACTCCTAGCTTTTTTATTTATAGTATCAACAATTTGAATTACAAAAAAAAGACCAATCGGTCTTTTTTATTATTCGAAAATAAATCTGATGCAAACTTTATTCCATCCACCAAGCTGATTAACCACACTAAGCGTTTCGCCAAAAGTGAATTCCAAGCTGTCAAATATTGCAGGTTCTTCTGTACCTTCAGTTACAGCAATTCTAAAGTTTTTAAGTGTCACATCATTTCCATTTTTATCTTTGAAAGTGTACCCTTCAATAACTGAAACAACTGCATCTTCCAATTTAAGGCAACCTTCTTCATCTGCAAATTCAAGCCAGAAAGTAGTTAACCTAATCGATTCTTCACCTTTATATGCTACTACTGACTCCGCATTCTTACCCAAATCGAAATAAATTGGAACTTCTGTAGTTTTAACTGAACCATAATCTCTCCAGTTAAATTCCCAAACAGCAGTCATTTCAACTGCATACTCGTTTTCATTGTTTCCTGCAGCAATGATTGCTGATCTGATATTGCTTTGGAAATTATTCTCTTTAACCGAAACTGAATTTTCTCCAATCTTAAATCCAGTTAAAGAATATCCTGTTCTTTGGAACTTAGTTAAATCGAAATCTTTAGTAACATCATAATCAAACTTAACATTCTTTTCCTCAGGCGCGCCAGCGTAAAGAGCTGATGATACTGAGTAATTAATGATTTGAGCGTTTGGAACAAGTTCAATTCTTTCAAATGTGAAATCTTCTTTTCCTTTAAGCGTGTTCAAATATTCTTGAGCATCATTGCCTGTTGATTTCACAAGCCAGCCATTGAAAGTGTATCCAGCGTTTACTGCAGAAGATCCGTCAATCAACTCATAAGTTTCAAATTGTTCTTTGTTTAAAACTTTTGTTGAATTTGCGATAACGTCTCCGTTTTGATCATAGTAAGCAACAGTCTTAACATTTCCCCAAATCGCAACGAGTGTGATTTCTGCGTTGTTATCTCTTACAAAGTCTGCACTTGTGTAAACATTGCCAGATTGATCACCTTCAATCATCCATCCAGCAAAAGCGATGCTTGAGTTTGGATCATTTTTCACAGGTTCAGCAAGTTCGCCATTGAAATTAACGACTTCCTCATTAAGTCCGATATCAGTGACTCCGTCTTCTTTATAACCTGTGTATTTAATTTTATATTCATTTGGATTAAATACAGCAGTAAGCTTCTTATTACCTGAAACTTTGTAATCAAAGTATGCAGTTGTTGAAACAGCTTTGCTTGTTGTATCTGTTCCGTTAAACCAACCAGTGAAGTGATATCCATCTTCCATTGTAATACCAAGTTCTACAACAGAGTTCTTTACAACTGTTGTTGTTTTGGCTTCAGTTCCATCAATAAATAAAGTTGCATTGCCAGCAACATCTCCAAGAAGGAGAAGTTCAAGTGTGCAAGCTGCAGATTCAGTCACTCCAAGCGCAGATGCAATAATAACAAGTGGAAGCATCACCACAAAAGCGCAAACTGCTAAAATTCTTACTAAATATTTTGACATACGCCCTCCATAAATTCATGAATATTATACCACAATCATTTTTATTTTTCAATACCCTTTTTCAAAAAAATATTAAAATTTTCATGCTCTAAACATTATTTTATATGTTTTACAGCAATTTATGACATACTTTTCATGTCTTTTGTTTGAATATTACTGTTTTTGACAGAATTCGACAACGCTTCGCTATTAAAAAGATAGGTTTATAAAGAACAAAAAAAACTCTTTTAATTTAATATGCTTTCCAATGTCTTTTTGGAAATTTCTTCAAGACGTCTCATCTCTTCAAGAACAGCCTTCAACTTATCTTCATCTTTTACATCAATTTGACTTTGAAGTTTAGAAATCCCCTCAACAGTTTTTTCAACTTCAATAATCTTTTCACAAGCAAGCTGAACCGCATCAAGTGTGTCTTCATCAAGATCTTTATTCTTCTTATGAAATTTAAACAAACTGATGCCGAGATCGGTGTTGTCACTGATATTGCCCTTAAGCATATCAATCTCTTGCAATATATCAAGCACATGCTCAGAGTTCTCCACTCCGTCTGCACAAACATGCTCATGTTCATGTTCCTCATGTTCAATCAATTCATTTTTGTCGTCTTCCATTTTTTCTCCTTTTTATCATTATAAACTATAAGAAGCAACTTTTGAAAATAAATTTCAAAAATTTAAATTTTAGATACAAAATAGAAAAGATTATGCTATAATACATTTAAGGAGCGCAAATGAAGTTTATAGAAGAATTTATTGCTAACGCTGAAAAACTTAATGTCAACATCGACAGCATTGTTGTTGAGCATAACGGTGAAATTGAAGAAAAAGTCTTCAACAATATTGACATTCATCAACTGCGTTCTTGCGGAAAAATTTTGATTGCGATGGCTTATGGTATTGCGATAAATGACAAATTGAAGTGCAAGGAAATCGGGGGGGGGAATTTAACCCTTGATACAAAAGTTTATCCAACACTTTCTAAATTGGTTGATAATATTCCCACGCAGGTGTAAGAATGGACTATCAGAACGCTGCTTACTCACTCTACTGGCTATGAAAAAATGATGTTTAATGCAGGGCAAGTTAAACCATTAGACAAATTTAAGTTGCTTGATGTAATGTTTGAAATCCCTATAAAATACCCTACCAACTCACATTTTACCTATAACAATGTTGAGCCATACTTATTATCGGTTTTCTTTAAGGAAAATTTTGATGTTGACATTTCTGATTTTATCAACGAAAAGATATTTAAACCACTGAACATCGCAAATTACAGCTGGACAAAGTATGGAAACTATTGTGCTGCCGCAACAGGATTGTTTCTTAATTACAAAGACTTTCACAAAATAGGGAAATTGCTTTTGAATTTTGGAAAATATGAAGGCAGGCAAATTGTCCCTGAAAGTTGGATAAAAGAAATGGTAAAACCGCAAGTCCACTGCCCTGATTACTATAACCCCGAAAGATTACTTCCAAAACTTGATGCTGGATATTTTACTTGGATTTCACGAGATGGGATTGTGTTCAGAGATGGCAGCGAAGGGCAATACATCATTTGCGATTATCCAAATAATAGAGTAATTACAATTATGTCAACACAAAAAGAAATGAATTTAGTGACTGAATGTTTAAAAGGATTGATATAACTGCCAATTGCAAATTTGAAAAAGCCTATATCCATAAAAACGAACACTTGTATGACGCTCTTTTCAGAATGGGCGTAAAATTCGAAAAAGGAAAAGGCTATAAAAACTATTTTTAATTTCAGATTATACCTTTAAAAAATCGAGTCTTAAACTATAGACTCGATTTTTTCAATTCATTTTTTTACTTTCCCCTCATTATAATTCTTTACTCAGCATTTCTTGAATTTCAATAAATTCCTTTGGCGTCATTTGCTTACCCATATCAGTATTTCGCAAATAAGGAATATATTCATCGCAACCTGCCACCACTTCGTAGTTAAGTTTAATTTTATTTAAATTATAGCCTTTCATAATTTTATTGCAAGTTGGATCAACCAAAACCCATTTGCCTTCATAAAAACACTCGCAAAACGTATGCCCATAATGCATCTGGTAATCACCGCCACTTAAAAACCTTTGCAGCCATTTATTTTCAGATGTGTGCAACAATGCGCAAGGATAACCCAACTGACGCGCGAAAGTTGCAAATATCAAAGCATAATCGGTGCAGCCAGTTGCCCTGCCGCTTAACCATATCTCTTCAGCAGTTCTGCTGAACTGATTTTTTGAGATAAAGTCCTTTTCATCAGCATATTTAACTTCGTGTTGAACCCAACAAATTAGACTATTCAGTTTGCTTGCATCTTCCCCTAATTCTAGTTTTGCATCGTAATCACACATTACCGCGGCTTTAACTTTTTCTCTATTTAAAAACGGCATTGTTAATGCCCCGCTCTGCAAATATAACTTAACATCAGTTGTTTTGTTTAGTTTTTTCATAATATATTACCTTAATTCAAAATGCTTTCCAAAGTCTTTTTCGATATCTCCTCAAGCCTTCTAATCTCTTCCAAAATTGACTTTAGCTTTTCTTCATCTTTTACATCAATTTGACTTTGAAGCTTTGTGATTCCCTCAACAGTTTTTTCAACTTCAATAATCTTTTCACATGCAAGCTGAACCGCGTCAAGCGTATCTTCATCTAAATCTTTATTTTTCTTATGAAACTTAAACAAACTGATGCCAAGATCTGTATTATCACTGATATTGCCTTTCAGCATATCAATCTCTTGCAATATATCAAGCACGTGCTCAGAGTTCTCAACCCCGTCTGCCGAAACTGTTTCTTCTTCATCATTTAAATCAAGTTCTTTACTCACAATAATTTCTCCTTTTCACTTTATTTCAATTAAAATAGGACTATGGTCTGAGCCTTCAAGTTCAACTTTTTTCTGTTTTATCAGTTCGTATTTATACTGCCCGTTCTCTTCCTTAGGAACAAATGCCCAGTCTGCATTCACGTTGCATTCAGTTTTGTATCCATGATAAGAATAAACATTAAATTTGTTCGCCCCGTCTATAATTTTGTAATTGCTTTTATATTTTAAAACTGTCCATGCCTCAGCCATATTAGGCACCATATTCATATCGCCTACAAGCAACTTATAATCAACGTCTTGCTTATCAAGAAAATCTAACGATTTTATTGTTCCTCGTATTTTGCCCTCTATTGAAATATAATCAGTATGAATATTCCCAACACAGAAAGTCTTTCCATCATAATCAATAGTAATAAAAACGCTGGTTCGATAATCGCTCATTCCATAATCGATAACCTGCTCTTTTAATGGTTGATACACCTCGTCTTTGCCATGCGGAAGGCAACAAATGCTTTTAAGCTTAACATCCTTTCTGACAGCGACAATATTATATTGTGATAAATCGTCAGTTTTCATTGGAAACTTTTTAGGCATAGTGAACCCAATATCTTGCAAAGCCTTCTGCAAACTATCTATATTGTTTTTATTCACTTCCTGAAAACAGCAGATCTTTATTTCCTCATCTGCTAAAATATCATTAAAAATTCTTTTTAAATTCTCTTGTCTTATATCCCAAGAAGGTTTCGTCTTATCTTCTTTAACACAAAAAATATTATAACTTAATATTTTCATATTTTTCTCCTACTAATTATGATACAAAATTAAATCAGTTGTGTCAAATAAGTTTAAAACAAAAAGCAATCTCTTGCGGTCGGCAAACTTAGTTTGCATCTCTATAAAACAAAAAACCATGCTCATGCGCATGGTTTAATTAACAACAGCAGTGTTCATTAGCCGCAAGGCGCATCGCCACGCAATCTTCTCTGACTGGGCGATATCTTGTCGGGCCAGCACGGGAAGATGTTTTGCAAAGCAAAACTCATGCGTCAGCATGCAGAACACTGCGATTGTTTTTCAAAATTAAATTCTATTAAACAAAAAAGCAACCTCATGCGGTTGCTTCTAATATAACCCAGCAGTGTTCTATCTTCCCGGGCCGTCGCCAGCCAAGTATTTTCGACGATGAAAAGCTTAACTTCTGTGTTCGGTATGTGTACAGGTGGATCCTTTTCTCTATCGCCACTGGATATGGTATAATCACAAGTTTCCTTGAAATTATCGTATTATTAGTTTAACATATCTTAAAAGATAAGTCAAACATTTGCGGGAAAATCCCTGACAACTACACAATAAGGTTTTTTCAGTTTGAAGAACGCTTTAGGCAAAAAACTTTTAACTTTAGTCTATTTACTAAGTTTTCCGTGATTAAGCCCTCGAACTATTAGTATCGGTCAGCTACATGCATTACTGCACTTCCACCTCCGACCTATCAACGTTGTGGTCTACAACGGTTCTTACTAGCTTACGCTATGGGATATCTAATCTTGTGGTGGGCTTCACGCTTAGATGCTTTCAGCATTTATCCCTTCCATACATCGCTACCCAGCTATGCCACTGGCGTGACAACTGGTGCACCATTGGTATGTCCATCCCGGTCCTCTCGTACTAGGGACAGCTCCACTCAAATATCCTACGCCCACGATAGATAGGGACCGAACTGTCTCACGACGTTCTGAACCCAGCTCGCGTGCCACTTTAATCGGCGAACAGCCGAACCCTTGGGACCTGCTACAGCCCCAGGATGTGACGAGCCGACATCGAGGTGCCAAACCTCCCCGTCGATGTGAACTCTTGGGGGAGATCAGCCTGTTATCCCCGAGGTAACTTTTATCCGTTAAGCGACGGCAATTCCATTCTCTACCGCCTGATCACTATGTCCTGCTTTCGCACCTGCTCGACTTGTAGGTCTCGCAGTCAAGCTCCCTTATACCATTACACTCTTTGATTGATTTCCGACCAATCTGAGGGAACCTTTGAGCGCCTCCGTTACT
>CAOKRZ010000030.1 GCA_948471335.1 uncultured Christensenella sp.
TGCACTTCAGCTTTATTTTTTTCAGCAATATATATTTCATCGTCTTGAACTGAATACACCTCGTTTCTGACTTTTTTCTTTTCTTTCTGATCTTTAATGATATCAACTCTCACAGAAGGAAAATCTTGTTTTTTGTATGGCGCAAGTCCTTCAAGCATGGATGTGGACTTATAGTCAACCCCGACTTCGTCCTCTGTCATGATTTTTTCAAAGACTCTGTTGACAAAATTAAGCACTCCGCTATCACTTCTAAAATTCCCTTTAAGAAAAAATGCGTCACTGTCAAGACTTGAAGAAAAGTCTTGAATGTCCTTTTGCATAATTTCCATGCTTGCATTTCTAAAGCCATATATCCCTTGTTTCAAATCACCAACGGCGATAAACTTTCCTTTTGAAGCAATTGGTTTAACAATCGACTCCTGAAGTGAGTTTGTGTCTTGATATTCGTCGATAAAAATATAATCATACTTTTCTTGAATGGAAGTTAAAATTTCGTCTTTTTCAAGAAGTTTTTTGCAAAGCTTTTCAATGTCTGCAAAGTCAAGTCCGTCGACCTGATCTTTGATCTTTTTATAGTTTTCTAAAAAGACAATATAAAGTTTTGTCAGCGCGATTGCAAGCTCTCCATTTTGCGCGCTTTTTTCAAGCTTTTCGTCTTCAACAACAAATTTATCACAAAACTTTTGTATCTTGCCAATTTTATCTTTAACATCGCTTAAAAGCTTTGCTTGATTTTCATCCTTATTTTCGCCAGTCAGACTTGGAAGTCGAGGAAGCTCTAAATCACTTAATGCCGCAGCTCTATCAAAAAAGTCTCCGTTTGTTTTTTTACTTGTAAAAATGTTTTCAATCTTAATCGCGCATTCATTATATTTCCCTTCTGTCTCTTCAAGCGCTTTTATTAAAAACTTATCAATGCTTGACAGTTGTTCAGTCAAATATTGATCCAAATATTTCACAGCCTTTTGATAAAACTCATTCTGCTGATTAGTTATTTTATTGATAAGCTTTTGGCTGTCATTTTGTGACGAGAAAAAGTTATAAAGATATTCCATTGCTTCAAAAATGCTATCTTTATTTCGCCTGAACGCAAAATATATTTTTTGATAATCCTCATCTTCTGAGAATTCTTCAATCGCCCTATCAAAGGCTTTTCTTTTATAAGTGTCTGACCTTTCGTTATCTAGGATTTGAAAATCTTGATCAAGCTGGGTTGACTCCAAGTTTCTTTTGATTATCTTTTCGCAAAAGGAGTCAATTGTTGATATGTCAGAGATTGACAAGTCGTCAATTTGCTGTGCGAGAAATTTTGACTGACCTTCTGAAAGAATTGCCTTGTTAAGTCTTTCTCTCATTTCGCCTGCTGCAGCTTTTGTAAATGTCAACACAAGAAGTCTTTTGACAGAAACTTTTTGAGTGCAAATAAGGTTTTTGATATATTCAATAAGCACCGAAGTTTTTCCACTGCCTGCTGAGGCGCTGACGATAAGGTTTTTTGATTTGTTTTCGAGAACTTGTTTCTGCTCTTTTGTTGGGTTAAATTTACTCATCGTCGCCTCCTTCGCCGCTGAAAACTTTGGCAATATCATCTTGAGAAACGTTTTCCTTTTTGCGATATCCTTTTTCTTTGCAGTGAAGACAAATGCCAGAATATTTACAGCTCATACATGCATCTTCATCTGGCTTTGGCGCAATAAACCCAGAGCCTATCTCACTGAGGGCTTTGTTTCCCACTTCGACTGCATAGTTTTCAAAAAGAGAAAGAGGATGTTTTGCAATCGCTGAGCCTGTAAATGTCGAAGTCTTTTTCTTCGCGGTTGAGAGGGCTATCCCAACAAGGTCACTTTTGATTTTGTTATCTAAATCTTTATCAAAAAGAATAAGCGCTTCGTCATCCTTGGCTGCAAGCCCTTTCAAAATGCGGACGTCCTTGTCCAAATTTTGATAATCCCACTTCGAATCGAAATAGAATGTCCCTGCACTTTTTTTGTTAAGCTTTTGGGAAACTGCTTTTTGATAAAGGAAAAGCTGAAGTTTATCACCATAATATAGATCCTTGGCTATTCCGTCAACTCGGCCTGTTTTATAATCGATTATTCTGAAATAATCTTCAGCAACATCAATCCTGTCGACCTTTCCAACAAGAGGCAGTTTGTCATCTTTATAGTTAAGCGCAAGATTGTCTATTCTCTTTTCAACCGCAAAAGGTTTAAAATGCGATGACGCAAGCTCATACCTTATGCGTCTCAGAATAAGCTTGCACTGAGAGAAAAGAAAACTTCTAAGCGCATTTTTATCAGAAACCACTTCAAACTTTTCAATCAAGTTTTCTTCTCTCAGAACGAAGTCAAAGTTTTGCGATATGAATTTTGGAATTTCGCTCTCTGGGACATCAGACATAACCTGCCCAAACTGTTTCACAAAAAGTTCTGACATTTTGTGGCAGACATTTCCGTTATCTCTGCCATCAAATTCTGCTGTTTCGTTTTCTTTAAGCTTCAGCCCATATCTGACAAAATGTTTGAATGGGCAAGAAAAATAATTTTCAAGTTGAGTGACTTTTGTATATCCTTTAGGGAAGAAAACTTTATCTATTTTACCGTCAATGTATTCGCGCTCGAGGGAATATTTTTGATAATCTGGCTTTAAAACATTGCTTAAGCTTGCCACATTTCCATTGTCAATGTTTCCGCTTCGATAAAATCTTGCAATGCTGCGAAGCGCACTTTTTTTGCTGCCAAGTGCGGTCAAAAAATTGTTCTCATTTTCATTTTTTAAATCGAGGATTCTTCCTGCCGGAAGCGTTTTTGAATTAAACATCTTTGTAAGCTGATCAACAAAAAGCGGAACTTCCGTTTTCTTCCCCTCTTCGTTTATAGTCAGAAAACTTGTGAAAAGCCTTTCTTTTGCACTTGCAACAAGACAGAAAAGTTTGAAACGGCTTCTTCTGTTAAGCATTCGAATGCTTGGCTCAATTTTCTTTTTGATTTGTGCTGCCACAATGTCATCGTCGCTTATAAGACCGTTGTCAAGAGTAACTAATGGAAGGTTTTCACAGCCCAAAATAATCAGATTTTTGTTATCGCCATAGAATGAGCTTGTCGCGTCCGCAATATATACACCATCAACAAAAGTTGGAACAGAAAGCACCTCTTTGAAAGACAAAATAAGTTTAAGCTTTTTAGAAAACTCTTTCAAAGATATTTCATCTTCAAGACTTAAAACTATTTGACATGCTTCTAAAATGATTTCTTTTGCTTGAGAATTTATATTCTTTTCTTTTAAAAGGTTTTCTTCTTCACAATATTGTTGCAATTTATCAAAGCCTTCTTCACTTATTGTCAAAATGCTCTCAACAGCTTTGTAAAAATTTGAAACACGAGTCGCTTTTTCCATCTCGTCAAAAATATTTGCAAGCACGCCTAGACGCGATGCAATAAATTTTTTAAACTTAATTTTCCCTTCAACGTTATATCTGCTTACACAAGAAATAAGCTCTTCCCTCTTACCGATATCCAAAAGATCACTCGAAAGAATTGCCAATATGTTCTCTTTTGAATAGTTTGAAAGCACAACGTCAAAAAACTTGAATATCAAACTTGCAAGCATTGTCTTATCAGCCGTGAGTGACTTATCCATAAAAAATGGGATGTCATGTTCTGCAAACACACGCTCAAGCAAAAGAGAATATTTATCAAGATTTGAGCATGCAATGGTGAAGTCTTCATATCTTGCGCCATTATGTATGCTTTTTGTTATAATTTTCGCAGCCGCGCTGACCTCTTCAATTTTGCTGCTTGCCGAAAGTGGAATATAGAAGTCTTCGTCTTGCGACTCAATCGTTCCCGAGTAAAGATTTTTCAAAATCCTTTCTTGAGATGATGTTATCGTGCATTTTTCATATTGCGCCGGAATGATTATCCCAAGGTCAGTTGCAATTTGGCCAAGCTTTGTTTGAATGTCGTCTTCATAAATGTATTCATTATTGGAAGTTAACGGCTTTGCACATGCAACGTTGACGCTTTGAGCGTTCTTTATAAGCGCACAAATAAGTTTATAGGTTTTTTCAGTGAAAGAGTCAAAACCTGCAAAATAGAAATTTGTGTTTTGCAAAGAAAGCTCTTCCATTCGGTCGATCAAAACGTCAAGCTGTTTGTTTGCATCAACTTTATCGCCAAGCAAAGTTTGATATTCTTTATAAATAAGCCCAATGTCGTGAAACTTATTCTTGCTTAAAACAAGACTATATCTGCATTCAAGCTCTTCAGGCAAAATGTCACAGCTTTTAAGCTGCGCAATCACTTTTTGCACTTCGTGTACAAAATTTATGTTGGTTTTCTTGAATGTCAAAAGCTCCGCTTGCACATTTTTCATTGCTTTTTCAGTCAAAATAAGCGACTGCGCATTGTTAAGTGACTCGGCTTCTATGTTAAGCTCTGAAAGATACTTGAGGCTTAGCGCATTTACGCCCATGACAGAAACATTGAAAACACTGTCCTTTCCCGTCTGCTCGAATACCAATTTTTCAGCTTGCAAAGAAAAACGGTCGGGCACGATTATGATATGCTCGAGCGAAATATCACTATTATCTATAGTTTTGATCAGCGCTTTTGCAGCTTCCAAAATGGTTGGAGCGCCAACAACGTTCAGCTTCATGACTAAATTTTATCATAAGTGAAAGGAAAAATAAAGAAAATTTTTAAAAAAGCAGAAGAGTTTATCCTCTGCTTTCTTCTTGTTGCAATTGACGCGAGCTTTTAGACAGCTTATCATTCAGCTTTTTTCTTTTATCAGTGCTGTTTTTCTCAACCAGCTGCATAAGTGAAGCATTTTCTTTTTTAAGCTTCAAGAAGTTGCTTTTAAGTTCACTGAACTCTTTTTCTTTTTTTCCAAGATCTGCAATCGCTTTTCTTAAAAGAGCATTCGAGTTTTCTTTTTCGATCTTAAATTTTTCATTCATCTCTTCGGTCGCCGTGCGTTTAACAAGCCTAACCAAACCTAAAAAAAGAGAGTTGAGATCACTTTCGCTTAACGATTCTTTCTTTTTCGTTGTAAACTTAATTATATTGCTTTTTTGAAGACTTTGTTTTGAAATAAAGTTTCGATATTTATTTTGGTATCTAAGCATTTCTCCAACATCGCCATTTGCAAGTGTGAAGCACGCCTTACGAACGCTGTAGCCATTTTCAACAAGCTCTTTAATATTCTGCATAAGCTGAGCTTCTTGCTCCTCGGAAAAATATTTGATCGAACTTTTTTTATGGTTGTTAAGATTTATTCCAAGATCTTTTTTGCGAGACTGATCTTTCCACAGATTATCAACCTCATGATAATAATAATTCCTCACGCTGTTCGGCTGACGACTGTATTTTTGCGCATGCTCAATAAAAGCGAACTTAAGCGCCAAATTCTTTTTTTTCGCATTTTCCACACTTTGAAAAAGGTCTTTAACTTCCTCATTCTTCCAAATCCCTTTTGACATAACCTTCCTCCCTGTCAGTAATCTTACCCAAAAACTGACAAGCTTAAACCAACGTTTTTTATAAAATTTAGTGAAGAGATATATCAGTTAAATTTTTCGATAAAATTCGACGTCTTTTGAAAAACTCTTCGCCATAAAGTTATACTATGAAAACATTCAAAATTCTTACATCCTATCCTTGCCTTGTCAAAAGCAAAGATCAAACTTTTGAGCTTGACGAAAACTCTTCACTCGTCACCGAGGAAAAGCAAGTTTTGGCAATCTATCCCATTGGCAAAAGCGAAAAGTTTGCTTTCAATGTAAGCCTTTATGATCTGCGCGACAGTCAATTTTTTTGCACCGTGAAGGAAGGAGACGAAACAATAATCTATCTCGTTGACGGCCTTTTAAGTGAAAACAAAGAAGTTGTCAGCTTTGGCGGAAATTTATCTGCCAGCATTGAAGTTGGACAAGAGTCCATAACCTTTTGCAGCAAAGCTTACAAAAAAGTTGTTCAAACTGGGAAGTGGGAAAATTTTGACTGCATGAAAAAGTTTGATATCCAGATTGCTCATTTGTTTGATGAAAACAAACATTTGCTTATCGCTTTTAACGAGAAGACTGGAAAAGCCAAGCAATTTAAAGCGCAAGAAGTTGAAATAAAAAACGACAAAATCACAATAACACAAAAGCTTGAAGATATGGCTGGGCACAATCTCGTCACAACTTTCAAGATTGACAATGAAGGCCTCAAAAAAACTGATTGCCAGATTTCATACATTTATGACAGCCCAAGGCTTTCACGGAATAACAAAACAATCCCTTATGCATTTTTGGAAGCTGCCAAAGCTGATAACTTTTCGCTTGCATCAAAATACCTCTCACAAGACATGCATATCGATGAAGAAAATTTAAAGTCTTTCATCGGCAAACTAGACTTTTTCTTTCCACTTTCTGATAAAAAGTTTTTCGTGCAAACCGAAGGCGAAAGAAAAACTTTAACCTTTGAAATTGAAAGCAACAAGATTGTTGATATCATAGACTAAAAACGAAATCCTTAGTTGCTTACTTTTGAAGTCAGCGGAATAACAAAGAGAACTCTTGTATTTAGAGTTCTTTTTTGTGGCTACTTTATGCCATGAAAGGTGCTTATCTGCCGAGCGAAGCGACAGCACTTGTATAAGACAAGCACACTCCTAAATGCCAAATTGAATATTTGCTGAATGCTTATTTTTAATATACAATTTAAGTTATATTTGCTATAATAAACATGTTAGGAGAAATCTTATGGAGAATAGAAAACCTATTATTGGTATAGTAGCTAAGTATAAGGAAACTACAGGAGATAGATATGATGCTTTATTTAGAGATGAAGTAAAAAATGCCATTATAGATAATGGCGGTATAGCTATTGGAATTTTATCCTCCAAAACAGAGATTGATTTCACACCAGCAAATGGTGCAGATACTTGGGATGAAAATTTATCCGAAAGAGAAAAAATTGATTTTATTGAACAAATAAAATTATGTGATGGGATAATTTTTCAAGGGGGTAGCGATTCTTTAAAATATGAAAGTTGGCTTGCTAAATATACTTTTGATAATGACATTCCTACACTTGGAATTTGTGCTGGTCAAAATGCCATGATAAGAGGAGTTGGTGGAACAACAAAAAAGGTTCAAAATCCAGAAAAACATAATCAAAAGTGGACTGATGAAGTTCATACTATTAAAATAAATAAAGAATCTAAATTTTTTCAAATAGTACAATGCGAAGTTATGACTGTTAACTCTCGCCATAAAAAGACAATTGATAATCCTACAAATAAGTATAGAGTTGTTGCAATCGATGATGATGGCAACATAGAAGTAGTAGAGGCTCCAAATAAAAGATTTAATATTGCACTGCGATTTCACCCAGAAACTATTTATAAAAAGTTTCATACTCACAATGCAATATTTAAATCATTTATAGAAGAATGTAAAAAATAATTGTATAAGTATTTTATCAATAAATACCAAATTAAAAAAACTTTATCATCATTTGATAAAGTTTTTTATTATTTTGCTAGTTTCAAAGTTTACAGCCCTTTAGCTTCGTTTTTTACCTAGTCATCATAAATAATAATATCGTCGTATAGAGTCCAATCCTCTTGCTTAGGATATTTTTGCGAAACGTACTGGAAATTACGTCTTGAATACGGCATTTTATAAGTTGTCTCAAAATCTTTAATCTTTTGTTCTTCATCCCTTCTTTTTTCGAGAATTTGTTTTTCAAACATATCCCTGGCTGTTCTCTGACGAATGGCCACTGAGGTATAAAAATCTTCCTTCTTCAACTGTTTTTTATAGATAGGGTCTGAAATAAACTCGTCAATTATTATGTCACTTCTTCTTTTCTGCTCTGCTATTTCTTTTTTAATTTGGATTAAAGAAGTCAGATTGTCATAGCCTTTTTTCGCCATTCTCTGCATAGCGTCAACATCGCCTTTGATAACGAAACATTCCGTTGGCAAACTCAAGAAGCGCATAGGATCGAAATACAAATCCACAAGAATTTTTCCAAGCCTGTTTGCTTGAAGCTTCTTTATAAAAGCATCGTCTTCCTTTTTCACAAGTTCGCCATCCTGAAGGTCAGAAAGAGAGAAATCCACTCCCGCTTCTACAAGCTTTTTAAAAAGAAGATCTCGAATTTCTCTATAATCTTTTTCAAGATCAAGACATTCTGTAAAAAATTCGTTTCTGTCAAGTGCAGTGGCGCCTGAATTGTCTTTTGCATGCAAATCAATTTTCATGCCATAGTTATCCGTCAAATCTGTCAGACTGGAAGCAATCAAAATTGCAGTTTCAAAACTTGGAGTTTCGTCAATAGCGATCATAAGTGCATTTCTGCCCTGATTATCACGCACATTTATATTCGCGCCTTTCAAAAGATCTCTCTTCATCTTTTTGAATTTGCCAAGGCTTACATGCTTTAAAAACTTTTCATTTAACGAGATCAAAATTCCCTCCACTGCATCTATATATTTTTATTATATCAAATTCATGCAGTTATGTCAATAGAGCAAACCCATTCTCCGCTTTCCCTAATTTGAAAGCATAAAAAAGCTAGGCTTTTGCCTAGCTTTTTTTTAAACCATGATATCTTCTTTTGCTCTGGCAAGCTTGTAAAGCTCATCAATTTGTATAGATTTTTCTGCATACTTTTCTTTAAGATCATTATTTTTTGCTTTAATCATCTCAAAAGGCAAAGTCGCAAGATATGATCTTAATGGATTATATGAAGCATAGTCAACATTTCTTATAGCTGAAATTTCTTTATCAAAATCTCCAAAATGAAATTTTGGAACAAGTCCAATCGGTGCGTTACTAAAAGCAAATCCGCTTACAAGATTTTCAAGAATTGTCGATGTTCCTGTGCTGCGATAAGCTCTTAAAACTTCTGCAACCCCTTTGCAAGCAGTTTTATCAGAAAGTCCTTCAATATATTTTTTTGCAAACTCAAAACTCGCCTCTTCATACATGTCGGGCAAAGATTTTTCAACTTCACTCATGGATTTCATTCCGTAAAAACGTGAAGCATAAGACACCGCATCTTCCAGATTGCTATAGTAAGGTGCATGAACTGAAGCACAAAGTGCTCCATCTCTCATTTCAAAATTTATTGTTTTAGGGTTTATCCCCAACGAAGGAGTCAACATCATAAGAAAAGGCCTGCCTGTGTTGATTGCCATTTTGTTAAGTAAACAAATGCAAATTTCGTTTTCTTTGTTATATTGTTTATAAAATTTTTCGTCTTCCTTAAAGCTCTCAATCCTCGCTTTGCCCAAAAAGCTCTCAATTCCTGTCAAATCATCGTCTTTAATTCCAACGCTTTCAAAATTTTTAAATTTCATTTTCCCTCCTGTTTGTATCTATATTATAATTCGGGGGAGTATTTGTCAATAGGTTTTGTGAAAAAAGAAGAAAAAAGACCAGAATAAACTCCAGTCTCTCAATATTCCTCATATATATTTATGAAACAATAATCCCCTGTTTTTTCAGTTGCTTTGCCTTTTCACACACTTCTTCCACCGAATTTAAGCCAGAAAACTGGTCTGCATACTCATAAGCTTGTTCTGCGTCCAAATCTTGTTGAAAAGCAAACTCTTCTATTTTTCTACCATCTTGGGCTGTAAATCTATATCCAGTATAATCTCGAGAAACCCAAGGCTTTATAACGACGATCAGCGGGAATCCTGTTTCCGCCTCTTCGTTAAGAAGAACGACAACTGACTCCATTGCTTCCTCGTCAATCTCTTCATTTTCAAAGCCTTCAATCATTCCAAATTCTTTCAAATTCTTTTTAAGTTGATATATGTTTTGATCTTCTGCATATTTAAGACTGCGGACAATATCTTCTCCAAGCAATTTTTTAATTTGACTTTCATACATCAAGGTAACTCTTCCAAAGTTTCTATATTTCATTTTTATCACCTCACCCTAAGTATATCAAATATATTTCATTTGTCAAGTGCCTTATGCACTTTCTAAGGTTA
>CAOKRZ010000031.1 GCA_948471335.1 uncultured Christensenella sp.
TGAAAGAATGATTGCGTCAGAGCTTCTAAGCGCCTTTGCTTTCATAAGTGCTTTAAAGAAAATTGTCAGCCCTGCGATGATTGCGCTCACGCAGATTGATATCATCATGACAACTGCAGCGTTTTCAATATGACGAGTCATTGCGACAACAACGCAAGCCCCTCCTGCGCCACAAAGCGTACTGCAAATATCTCCAACTACGTCTGCACAAAAAGAGCAAACTTTTTCAGAGTTTTTTGCAAGCCTAAGTCCTACGCTTGCTCCCTTCACTCCTTCATTCGACCATTTTTCAAAAACTTTTTCTTCGCAGCTTGCAACAGCGATTCCAATCATGTCAAAAACCACGCTTAGAAAAATAAAAAAGCTTATTCCGACAATCGCCATAATCGTTCCCATAGAGGAAAGAATTGTTTGGCTGAAAAAACCAAACAACAGCGATAAGCAGATTGAAAGAATAAGCGTTTGAAAAGCCCAGCGATAATTTGCTTTGCCGCCGGTGCTTGAAATAACAACTTTTGGAGTCTTTTTCATCAATATATTTTATTTAGCTCAAAGGCAAAATAGAATATTTTTATACATCCTCTTCTACGAGTTTGCCAAGAACTTCATCAATTTCAGTCAGTTTTCCTTTGGCTGCTTTTAAAACTTCGAAGCAGTTTAATGAAAGCTCTTTTCCTTTCTCAAAATATTCAACAGCCTTTTCAAGAGGAATGTTTCCCTCTTCAAGAGTGCCTACAATCTTTTCAAGCTCTTTTGAAGCTTGTTCATAACTAAGTTTTTCCATGTTCTCCCCCTATTTCAAAAGGTTTTCAAGCTCTTCTTCAAGCTTTTCAAGTTTAACCATGATCTTTTCGCCACTTGCTCTAAGAGTGATTTCAGCTTCGCCTTGAGTGAGGCTTCTTGGGCTGACTACAACGCGGACTGGAATGCCCATAAGCTCGCTGTCAGTAAGTTTAACGCCTGCTGAAACTTTGCGGTCATCATAAAGGACTTCAAACTTTTCAGAAAGTGATTTATAAAGCTTCTCTGCTGTTTCTGCCACTTGCACGTCGTCGTTTCTAAGTGGGCAAAGATAGATATGCCAAGGCGCAACTGAAACTGGCCAAACAAGGCCTTTTTCATCTGCAAGCTCTTCTGCGATTGACGCGATGCATCTGCCAACGCCAATTCCATAGCAACCCATGATTGGATTCATTGAGCTTCCGTCTGGCATGCTTACAGTCATCCCCATTGACTTTGTATATTTTGTGCCAAGTTGGAAGATATTGCCAATTTCAATTCCGCGTTTAACAGAAAGTGGCTTGCCGCAGACTGAGCATTTTTCGCCTTCTGCAACTTTTGTTATGTCATAAAAATCTTTAACTTCAACGTCGCGCTCAAGGTTTACGCCAGTGATGTGATAGTCCTCTTTGTTTGCACCTGTAACCATTCCGCAAGCACCTTTTAAAGAGGAATCAAAGACTGTGATAATATTGTCGCCCTCAAGACCAACACAGCCGATGTTGCCTTTAACAAGACCACTTCCTTCAAGGTCTTTAACCGCGATATCTTTGCCTAAGACGCGTTTAAGTTTTGCTTCGTTGACTTCACGGTCGCCACGGACAAAAGCCACCACAGTGTTTTGAGTGTCACCAACAATTGCATAGCATACAGCCTTGATTGTTTTGGCTTTTTCGATCTTCAAAAGCTCTGAAACTTCTTCAATTGATTTTGCTTTTCCTGTGAAAACTTCTTTAAGTTTTTCATCAGCAAACCTCTTTTCGTCTGCTTTTGAAATCGCAACTTCCATGTTTGCTTTATATCCGCAGTGGTCACAAATAACAATGCTGTCTTCGCCGATGTCAGTGAGAAGCATAAATTCATGAGCATATTTTCCGCCCATCATTCCAGTGTCTGATTTGACAGAGATAAAGTTTTTCATACCTACACGGCTGAAGATTTTGTTGTATCCTTCAAAAACTTTGTTGTAATAGTTTTCAAGATCTTCGTCTGATGTATGGAAAGAATAAGCGTCTTTCATTGTGAACTCTTTGACTCTTATAAGTCCAGCGCGAGGTCTTGCTTCATCGCGAAATTTGGTTTGAATTTGATAGATCATGCAAGGAAGTTGGTCATAACTTTTCACAATGTTTTGACATGTTGAAACAGCCGCTTCTTCGTGAGTCATCCCAAGAAGCATATCTCTTCCTGCTCTATCTTTAAATCTGACCATCTCTTCGCCGATTGAAGAATATCTTCCGCTTTTATCCCACATCTCTCTTGGCATAACAACTGGGAAAAGCACTTCTTGCCCGTCAAGCGCGTCCATTTCTTCGCGAATGATTTGTTGGATTTTTTTGCTGATTCTTTGCGCTGGTGGCAAAAGAGTATAAATCCCATTGCTTACTTGTTTGATATAGCCCGCCCTTATCAAAAGGATTTGGCTTTTCACTGATGCATCTGATGGGACTTCCTTGATTCTTTCCCCAACAAGTTTTGTTATTCTCATTTTTCCTCCTTAACTATCTTAGCTTCAACCTTTCCGTCACTGAAAAGAATTTGAAGATTTTTGTCAGCTGATAATTCATTTTTTTGTTTAACAACTTTTCCGCCTTGTTCAACTCTAGCATAGCCTTGACTTAAAATTGCAAGCGGATTTAGTTTTTCAAGGCTGTTATGAGTCAGCCCCAAACTGTATTCGCGCTCTTGCAAAAAGTTTTTCGCAAGCACTCGGAATCTATTCAATCTTTTTTCAAAAGCGTTGTTTTCTTTTAAAATTATTCTTTCAAGAGCGATTGGAAGTGAATCTTTATATCGAGTAAATTGTTCATAAGCATTTTCAAAATAATTACTCATTGTCCTTCTAAACTTTTGAATAAGGCGCAGCGCCTCTTCTCTTTTCTCACTTGCGTTTATTGTGAGAAGCTCAGCAGCTGCTGAAGGTGTCGGCGCACGAAGATCGCTGACAAAGTCAATGATTGTGAAATCTGTTTCGTGACCGACTGCAGACACAATCGGTTTTTGGCAGTTATATGCAGCCCTTGCGACAACCTCTGTGTTGTAAGCATTTAAGTCTTCAAGACTTCCGCCACCACGTGCAACGACTATAACATCGATGTTTTCATATTCGCCCATAACTTCAATTGCGTGAGCAATTTCTTTTTCAGCATCTTTGCCTTGAACTTTGGTTGAATAAAGCACAAGATCAACTGACGGGTTACGCCTCCAAGCAACATTTTTTATATCCTGCAATACCGCCCCTTCTTTTGAAGTTATCACACCAATTCGCCTTATGTTTGACGGCATCGGTTTTTTGTGATCAAAGTCAAACAGCCCTTCTTTTTCAAGCTTCTCTTTCATCTTTAAAAACTCTTCATAAAGTTTCCCTAAGCCTGCCGCTGCAACCTTCGTCACATTGAAGTTCAGCCTTCCACCCTTGACATAAAAGTTTGGAGAGCCTGTCAAGATTACGCTTGAACCTTCTTGCAACAAATTTATAAAAGAAGAATTGAAGCACACGCAAGGCAAAGTCGCATTTTCGTCTTTAAGAGAAAAGTAAATAACTCCGCGTGAGAGTGAAACGCCAAAAACTTCTCCAACTACGTCAATGTTATGGAGAAGCTCTTCTGCATCAAAGATATTTCTGATGTAGCTGTTAAGTTGACTGACACTTATCGCTTGCATATTTGCCCTTTTTATTTTAAGTCTTTAATTATGCTTGAAAGAACGCCATTAATAAATGAAGCGCTTTTTGCAGTTGAATATTTTTTTGCAATCTCAACGGCTTCATTGATCGCAACCTGATAAGGCGTTTTTATGTAAAGTATTTCGCTAAGAGCCAAATACAATATGGCAAGGTCAAGTTTATAAACTCTTGACATTTCATAACCAACAAGATGTTTGTCAATAAGACTGCTTATTTCCTCTCTATTTGAAATAAAAGCACCAACGATGCCTTTTGCAAATGAAACATCTTCTTCTTTTTTAAGAGGCTGATAAAGTTGTTCTATCTCTGGCTCACTTGCAAAGAGAAAAGACACAATCGCTTCAAAAGCCACCACTCTTGCATCTCTTCTCATGCGTTTGCCCCCGCCTCTGCTTTATCGCAAACAACGCCGTAGACGTGAACATTGATCTTGCCAGGCTTTAATCCGACCATAGAATTAAGGCTGTTTTTGATGTTCTCTTGCACTTTGTATGCAACGTCTGGAACGCTGTAGCCAATGTAAACTTTGACATAGACATCAACTTTAAGTGTGCTGTTTGCGTCAAACTTAATGCTGACACCTTCGCTTTTTGGTTTGACAATTTTTTTGTACCAAGGAAGATATCCATTTGTCAAACTTTCAACTCCATTTATTTCTTTTGCAGCAAGGTTTATAATGGAAAGAAGGATATCTCTATCGATATCCACTCTGCCCTTATGTGACACTTGTTTTTTTGTATTAGCCATGAATTTTCTCCTATTCATTTGTATTATAGCACAACGTTTAGGCTTTTGGCAATTATTCTATAGGAATAATTTTAATATTTTCAATACTGTCAATGCCAAGTTGGTTTTGAATTACAGATACGATTTGTGCAACTTCTGTGGCGTTAAGTTGCTTTGCTTTTACAACAGCGTTAACGTTTTCAGCTGAAATTGTTACAACGCAGTCGTCAAATCCTTTTGCTTTGATAAGCCCTTCAACAACAAGTTCTTGATCCATTTGTTTAACAAGAGAAAGCCTTGCGTCTTCTGCAGTTTTGATTGCAGCTTCAGATGAAGTTTCGTTTGCAATGATTGCATCATAGTAAAGCATTTCTTGGTCACGAGTTGACTCTCTGTCATTTCTGTATGAAGCAAAATAGCTTGCTGTTGTTTGAGAGTCGTTATTGTTGTTTCCTGTGCTGTTTGAAACTGAATTGTTAAGCACCACATTTAAATATCCAGTCACGCCAAGAAGAAGCACAATAGCTGATAAGATGATTATTTTTGTTCTTTTTTTCATAATATTCTCCTTTTATTTTCCTGTCAAAATTGTTATCTTTGAGTTGTCGACGTCAATAACTGTTTGTATGGCCGAAAGCAAGTTCATCCTTACTGACACATCATTTGCACCTTGGCTTACAACCACAACCCCTTGAATGCTTGGAAAGATTTCTTTTTCAAGCACCGGCTTTCCGTCCACCAGCACCACACTGTTTGAAGTGACCGTTCCGCCGTTTGAAGTTGTTTTTGTTTCTTCTTCTGTTGCGTAGATGTATTCAAAACCTTTTTCAAGTGTAATCACAATATCTACATTTCCTGCCCCCCTTACTTGTCCTAATACACTTTCAAGTTTATTCTCAAGGTATCCCACATATTCCGAAGAGTTCGAGAAATTTTCAATAGGTGTGTCGATTTTTGTCTCTGAGTCACTTTTTGTCCCTCCACCTTTGAAAGAAACAAAATATACAATAAGGACAAGTGTAGCAAAGAAAAGTGCGATATAAATTTCGATATGTTTGATTTTTTTAAGCTTGTCCCAAAGAGACGATAAACTCTCTGATAATTTATTCATTGAAATATACTTTCTCCTCCTCTATTTTTATTATCTTGACGACAAGACCAGAAATATCTTTTCTGATTTCAGTAATATTTCTATGCGGCGCATCTTTTGATATGCCTATCTGACTTAAGTCGACATAAACCGACTTTATTTCAAAGGCTGAGCTTAAAATATCTGCGTTGATGGAAACGACAATATTTGTGTAGCCCATTTTTTCAGCTTCGCCTTCCACTTCCTCTTTAAGGAATGTAAGCTTGTTGAGATTGACCTGATAAAGATAGTTTTCGTCAACTTCAATCTGCCCGTAGTCAAGGATGTCCGACATATCAAGTTTTGATTTTAAAAGTTTTGGAATAGGCAAGATGATCACCAGAATGATAATGAAAGAGAAAATCCCTTTGATGTATTTATTCATCTGTCCGCTTGGAAGAATAAGCTCAACAACCACTGAAACGCAGATGATGCCTGCAATGGAGATGATCCAGCCTGATAATGTTGAAAACATGACCACCTCCTAGACTATATTTGCTGAGCACATAACAAGCCCAAGCAAGATAAAATAGATGAAAGCCACGCCGATTATGAGCGCAATCAAAAGCACAAGGCTTTTTGAAAGAGAAGAAACAAAGTTTGCAATTTGACCATTTCCAAGGGGCTCAACTATTCCGGCAATAAGTTTCAAAACAAGCATAAACATGATAAGCTGAATAAGCGGCGAAAGAATTGTTGCAAGAAGAAGCAAAAGCCCACCTGCACCAACGGCGTTTTTGATAAGGCTTGAGCTTGCAAGAATGATGCTCATTCCATCTGAGAGATAAGAACCGAGGATTGGCACATAAGAACGGATTGCATATTTGGCAGTCCTTATTGAAACTCCATCGACAGCACCTGCTGTTATGCCTTGAATGGAAAGAAAAGCAGTAAAGACTGTGAAGATGAGACCAGTAAGCCACTTAAACGTGCTGTTGAAAAAGGAAGTGAACTTGTCAAGCTTTATTGAATTTGAAAGGTTCGAAACGACACTGAAAACAGTTGAGAAAATAAAGATTGGCAAAAGGATATATGTGAAAAGATTGAGAATTGTCCCTGTAAGAAGTGCCATAGCTGGTTGATAAACCGAAACTGATACGCTTCCTCCAACAGCCGTCAACAGCGTCAGTAGAATTGGAAAGATTGCATCCATTTGCGCTTTGATCGAGTTTATTGTGCTTGTTGTAAGTCCGACCATACGCGTAACAATTGTGAGAAGAAGAACGACAATCACTCCATAAGTGACAAAGTGAATTATATTTGAAATTGACTTTCCGTTTGTGTTTGGCTTTAAGCCTTGAAGCATGCCTCCAAGGATTGAAATTGCAATAACTGCTGATATAATTGGAAGCATTGAAAGAAGCTCATCGAAAAAGAGCGAAAAGATTGCTCCCCATAAACTGGAAGAAGACGAAGCGAAGTCGCCATTTATAATTGCCTTAATCTTCTTTAAAAAGTTGTTGCCACCAAAAATATTTTTTGTTGTCTCGTCAAATGAAGACAGAATGCTTTCAAGCGAAGAGAAATCAAGGTTTGAAAGCTGATCATCAACAGAATCAGAAATTTCATCCATGATTTCTTCTTGCGTCAAGTTATCGGCGGCGGCACACGCAGAAGCTTGTCCAAAACTAAAAAACGGCAAAATGAAAAAGATTAAGGTTAACGACAGAAACAAATATAATACAACATATTTCTTTTGTCTTGAAACTGACCTGAAAATCATTTAGGCAAAATCTCCATAATAATTTTAAGGATGCTTGTCACAATTGGAAGCGCCATAACCATGATGATAATTTTCCCGCCAAGAAGCACTTTGTCGCCAAGCCCAGAATTGCCAGTCTCTGAACAAACGCTTGCAGTGAATTCGACGAGATAGCCAATGCCAACAATCTTCAATATCAAAACGTAAAGTCCAGAAGAAACGCCTGTTGATTCAATCACATTTTTGATCGCATCAAAAATGCCAGTCAAATATGACAGCACCATAACAAGGATAATCACCCCACCTGTCAACCCAATCATAATTGCAAAGTCACTTCGCACAGGTCTGACAATAAGAGTTGCGATTGAGGTTATAAGTGCAATGGCAAGAATTTTAAAAATTATTTCCAAGCTTCTTTTAGATCCTTCAAACTTATGTAAGCCGACTTTTCCTTTTAACTTACCTTTTTCTTTTGATGTTTTAAAAACTAAAAAGCGTTTTCAGCGTCGTGAAGAGGTCGCCGATAAGACCAAGCACCATGAATATAACAATGATGATTCCTGCAAGAGTTGCAAGAGTTGATATTTCGTCTTTTCCTGTCTGTTTGAGGATTTGCCCAACTATGGCTGTCAGCAGACCAATACCTGCAATTTTGAAAATTATTTCAACGCCCATGTTTCCCTCCTATATAAGCAAAATAATCACGGCAAGCCCCGCCACCAGAGAAAGTTTCATTGACATAGAGCCATACTTTTTGTTCTCTTGCGCAGCAGAAGAAACCATTTCATCAAAACGCGTTTCAAAGTTTTTAAGCTCTTTCGATTGACTGTCAACATCACTGCGACCAAGCGAACGGAAAAACAAAAATATAAGATCCTTTTCCTCTTCCTTAAGAAAGTTTATTCCTTTGAAGAGACTTTCTTTATCAAGAGGACTCTCTTTGTCAATAAAAGCAAGATAATTTTCTGTTAACCCGCAAAGCTGCGCTTTTGTCTTTTCATCAAATCCATAAATTAAGTTTTTGATCCTCTCTCTTGAAAAAGAAATCTCAACATTGAGTTTTTGGCAAATAAGCACAAGCGCTTTAAAGAAGTTCGCCCTTTTTCTATACTTTCCTGATATGATTGCGCCAATTGATAAAGCAATGATAAATAAAATTGCCATAAGAATGTATTTGATCATGTCGCCCTCCTAATACTTTGTCACTCGTGAGAAGTTTTCACTGTAAACGCCTTCAATTGTTCCAGGACCATTTCTCATTGACAGAAGAATATATCTTGAAAACAATTTTTCATCAATCAGCTTTGAAAAGGCTGGTTTTCTTTGAAAACTTTCAATGCTGCCAGCATGCGCTGACGCCAGGATGTTCACACCGCAGTTGACAGCATAGCGAACGGCCTCAACATCTTCTTCCTGACCAAGCTCATCGGTGACGATAAGGTTTGGACTGAGCGAACGTATCCCATTTTCAAAACCCACCTTTTTGCGTGCAAAAGAAATCTTGTCTGCAAAGTTTCCAATGCTTCCGTTTTTGCCTATATCAAGTTCACCTCTCTCGTCAAGAACAAGCACATTGAATGCATAGTTTCGCTCTGACAGCTGGCAAATAAAGTCACGCAGGAATGTCGTTTTCCCAGCTCCTGGCGGAGAAATAATGAGAGTGTTCAAAACTCTTTCCTCTTGCAAAATGTGATTGAAAACAGGAAGAGAACAATTTTTTATTTCATGCGGAATTCTTATATTGATACTTGAAAAGTTTGTCATAGTTTTGATCTGACCTTTTTCTTCAATCATGTCGCCACCAAGCCCAAGTCTGATCCCGCCTTTTGTGACGATAAAGCCTTTTTTGATTTGCTCATTGACAGAATAGATTGAACACTCACTTGCGCGAAAGACCATATCTTCAATCATAACTCTTGAAGGGATGATTGCCTCTTTCAAATTGCCCGTCATCCCTTTTTCGCCAAGAAAAAAGCGTTGCCCGCCGATAGACAAAACAATAGGCTTGTCCGCACGCATTCTGATCTCATTAAGCGCGTTAAAACTTACCCTCTCCGCAAGCACGTTGTAGATTTCTTTGGGCAGAATCTTATCAAGCATACATTCATCTCCTTGCCATATGCTATGCAAAAAGATGTTTAGCTTATGTTAAAGATAAAAAATAACTTTGTCGACTTTTGCTGCCCACAAAGTTATCATAATAATTTTTATACCGTGCCCAAGGCACAAAAAAAGCAGACATTGAAGTCTGCCATAAGAAAACGCTCACTTTGCTTGTGTTATTCTTGCGTTCCTAAAAAAGCGTTTAAGACGCCTTATTTAACTCTTTCCATATAGCTTCCGTCACGAGTGTCAATTCTGATTCTTTCACCCATGTTGACGAAAAGTGGCACGTTAAGCACATATCCTGTTTCAACCTTAGCTGGCTTTGTTGTTGACTTTGAAGTGTCGCCTTGGATGCCAGGTTCGCAATCAATAACTTCAAGCTCAACAAAAGTTGGAGGAAGCACTGAGAATGGATTTCCTT
>CAOKRZ010000032.1 GCA_948471335.1 uncultured Christensenella sp.
AAAGGACGGCAAAAGGTTATCTTAAACTTTGATGACGAACTTGTCAGAACTCTGAAATTATCAAATAAAACGCTATATTTCTCAAAAAACATGCTAAATAAAGGTGTTTTTGTGAAAAATAACGCAATTTATATCAACAACAGCAAAGTGATTTCATGCAATGATATTCCGCTTTTTGGTTCAAAAAACCTTGAAAACGCACTTGCTGCAACTGCCATTTGCCATAAGCTTAGAATAAAACCAAAATATATAAAAAGCGGCATTGCCACTTTCAAAGTTCCACCGCATAGGCTTGAATTTATCGGAACTGTCAAAGGCGCGCAAGTTTTTGATGACAGCAAGGCGACAAACATCTCTTCTGTTATGATGGCTGTCGAGGCGCTTGAAAACGACAAGCTTGTTCTTCTTATGGGCGGGCAAAACAAAAATTGCAATTTTGATGAATTTTTTTCTAAAGGCTATACTCTTGAAAAGCTTTATTGTTTTGGGCAGGCGGGCGAGTATTTATATAACACAGCAAAACGTTTTGGCTATGAGCCAGTGCTTTTTGACAGCATGAAAGACTGCGTAAATTATGTTAAAGAACATTTGGAAGAAGGGCAGATCGTTTTGCTTTCGCCAGGGTGCGCAAGCTTTGACGAGTTTGGCTCTTATGCCGTTCGCGGAGATGTTTTTAAGGAGATGATGTTTTCTAGTTATGAAAAAATTGAAAGTTAATAAAAACGTTGTTTTCATCATTCTCATTGTTCTTGCGCTTGCAAGTTTTGGCTGCCTTATGGTGTATTCTGCTTCTTTCTATTCGGCCCAGTATCATTATGGAAACAAAAACTTTTTTCTCTATAAGCAGATAATGGGAGTTGTGCTTGGACTTGTGGCAATGCTCTTTTTCACATTTGTTGACTATCATGTTTTAAAGCGTTTTAAGTGGTGGATTGTTGGGATTTCTTTTGTCCTTCTTGCCTGCGTTTTCATCCCTGGACTTGGTATGGAAAGCTATGGTGCAAAACGCTGGGTTTCGATTGCAGGCTTTTCAGTTCAGCCTTCAGAGATTGCTAAGTTTGCGCTTGTCATTTTTTGCGCAAGCCACTTGTCTGACAATCATGACAAAATAAAGACCTTTAAAGGTCTGCTTCCAATTTTTGCCGTTGGCGGCGCGATGTGCATCCTTATCATGCTTGAGCCAAGCATGAGTGTGACTATGTGCATATGTTTTGTCACTCTCTTTATGCTTATAATCGGCGGCATGAGCAAGAAGCACACGCTCATGTTTTCAATCCCTGCAGCTGCAGCAGTGCCAGCTTTAATTTTGCTTGAACCTTACAGACTTAAAAGACTTCTTGCATTCATCGATCCATGGGCGTCGCCGCAAGGGGAAGGCTTTCAGCTTATTCAGTCGCTTTACTCTTTAGGCTCAGGCGGGTGGTTTGGAGTTGGAATTTTCAACTCACGTCAAAAATATCTTTTCTTGCCTTTTGCTGAGTCTGACTTCATCCTTTCAATCATTGGTGAAGAGGTTGGGTTCTTTGGGCTGATTGCACTTATGGCGCTCTTTTTAACCCTTGTCATTCTTCTCATAAAGATTGGGCTTAACGCAAAAGATCGTTTCGGTGCTTTGCTTGCCTCTGGAATCGGGTTCATAATCGGCGTCCAGACTCTTCTCAACATTGCCGTTGTCACAGGCTCTATTCCTCCGACAGGGCTTCCTCTTCCATTTATAAGCTCAGGTGGAACTTCTGTCATGGTGTTCATGGCAGGCGTTGGCATTTGCCTCAATGTTTTAAGACAATCTTCTGGCGAAAAATCTTATTTTGTCAAACTTTCATCCTTTAAAGTTAGAAAGAAAAAATCTAAACAGGCGAACTTATAATAATATGACCTCATAAATAAATATGTGAGGTCTTTTTCATGGAAAAGTTTTTTATAAATGGCGGAAACAAGCTTTATGGGAAAATTAAAGTTGACGGTGCAAAAAATTCGCTTTTGCCAATTCTCGCTGCTGCGATTATGGTTGACGGGAAAGTTAAGCTAAAAAATGTGCCAAGATATAGCGACGTTCTTGGAATGTGCAAGATTTTATCTGAGCTTGGCGCTGAGGTTTCTTGGCAGGATGATAATCTTATCATCGATGCCTCACTTATTGAAGGGCATGCGATTTCTACTTCGCTTGCCGGCGCACTTCGCTCGTCAATTTTTACTCTTGGGCCGCTGCTTTGCAGACATAGGATTGCCAAAGTTGCATACCCAGGCGGCTGTGAGATTGGCTTAAGACCAATTGACATTCACTTAAGCGGGCTTCGCAGTCTTGGGACACGAATCGTTGAAAAGAATGGATACATCTATGCAAACGGCGAAAGCATGGAAGGCAGTGACGTTACGCTAAGCTTCCCAAGTGTTGGAGCAACTGAAAATCTTATGATGGCAGGTGCTTGCAGCAAGGGAATAACGAGGATATTCAATCCGGCAAAAGAACCGGATATCGTTGACTTGCAAGATTTCTTAAATGCTTGCGGTGCGAAAGTCTCTGGCTCTGGCGGCAATGTGATTTACATCGAAGGTGTTGAACGCTTGCATGGATGCGAATTTGAAGCCATTCCTGACCGAATAGCCGCAGGCACATATCTTCTTATGTGCGCCATGTGTGGCGGAGAAATTGAGATTGAAAACTTTTTGCCATATCATAATCAAGCACTTTTGTCGAAACTTCTCGAAAGTGCTTGCAAGATTGATGTGAAAGATGATAGAATATTTATAAGTTCAAAAGGCGCGCTTCAGTCTTTTGGCGAAGTTGAAACGGCAGTCTATCCTGGGCTTCCAACCGACCTTCAGCCTCAAATCATGGCGCTCGAGTCGGTGAGCAAAGGTTATTGCCTTATCGTTGAAAACTTGTTTGAGTCGCGTTTTAAGCATGTGCCAGAGCTTATCAAAATGGGCGCGGACATAAGATTTCGGTCAAATGTATGCGTTATCAAGGGAAAGGATAAACTTTATGGAGCAGAGGTCAATTCTCCAGATCTTCGTGGAGGAGCTGCCCTTGTTATGGCTGGCATGAAAGCCGAAGGATATACGACGGTTTCGGGGATTGAACTTATTGACAGGGGCTATTATAAGCTTGAAGAAAAATTGTCGGCTCTTGGGGCAAGCATAAAAAGAATAGAGGAATAGATGGCAAAAAAGAAGAAGGTCCTAATCGCAGGCGGAGTGACTTTGGGGATAATAGGAATTTTTATCCTTCTTCTTTTTACGCTTTTTGCGCTAAAAAATGCGGAAGTTGATTTTCGGACAAGCAGGGTAAATCTTTCTGCCACGCAAGAAGAAATCATTGAAACAGCAGACCTAAGCTACAAAAGTCCAGTTTTATTTCACAGCAAAAAGAAATATGTTTCAAGACTTGAAAAGGCTTATCCATATATTAAAGTTATCAACATCGAAACGGTTTTTCCAAACAAGTTTGTGATTCACGTAAGTGAGCGCCAAGAAGTGTATGCAGTTGAAGGCGAAGGATTTTTCTATATCTGTGATGAAGATTTTAAAGTCTTAAGAAAAACTGAAAAGTTTGAGTCAGTTGAGTCAAATGCAATTCTCCTTTCTGGCATTGAGGTCAAAAGCGAAAAAGATGCAGGTGAGTTTTTGCCAGTAGATGGCTATGTGGACATATATTCATCTTTTGTTGAAAACAACAGGCTTTTGTTTGAACAGCAGGCGCTTGTCAAAGAAATAAACTTTGAAAAGGCTGTCAATGAAAAAACAAATCTTGAAGAAGTGAGTGCGAAGCTGACGCTTTTTAGTGGAAACAACATCAAGATTTTAAACTGCTCTAAGTCACTCACTTTGAAAGTGACAAGTGCCATTCAGGTTTTTTCTCAGCTTTACAGTCTTCTTGGCAAAGAAATAAAGATTGTCAGCGAGGACGGGCAAACTGAGGTTGTTGGAGTGTGGGATGAAGATAATCTCCGCTCAGCAGTCATTGAAATAGGGTCATATTATACAAGTGATGGGATTTATTACAAAGTTTTACCCCTTACGCAACTGGAAAGTTTGTGAAATGTTTGACAAACTTTCTTTTTTTAACTAAACTATAGATAAAATAGGTGTATTATGAAGGATTTTGAACTCGTTTTTGATATAGGCTCTTCAAAACTCCGAGCTATGGTGGCTGGGAAGGGTGTGAACGGCACAATAACTACCAAGGGCTATATTGAATATGATTATGACGGATTTTATGAAGGTCGCTTCTTAAATCAAGAAAAACTTGACTTTCTTTTCAGACAAGCGCTCAGCGACCTTGATTTCAATGTTGGGAAAAACAGCAAGCTTTACATAGGTGTTCCTGCTGAATTTTCTTCAGTAACAGCAACAAGCGCCACAATGAATTTTGGTGACAGAAGAAAGATCAAGCAAGCAGACATTGACGCAATGTTCTATTCTGCAGGAGAAAAAGCAAAAGGGGAAAATGTTGAGATTGTCAGTGTGAACCCAATTTCATTCACTATTGACGATTCAAGGCTCAGCTATGATCCGGTTGGAGAAATCGCTTCTTCGCTTTCAGCCAAGCTTTCAATCATATATGCAGGGCGTGAGTTTATTTCTCTTTTCAACTCAATTGTTGCAGGACTTGGCTTTTCAAGTGTGGAATATATTTCAGAGCCTTTATGCGAAGCTTTGTTTTTGATCGATAAAGAAGATAGAGAAGATCTTAATCTTATGATCGATGTCGGAGATTTGACAACTTCAATCGCAATTGTCAAAGGACAAGGGCTTGCGCATCTGTCTTCCTTCTCAATGGGTGGGGCATTTATCACAAACGCACTTTCAGAAGCTTTTGATCTAAGCTTAACTGAAGCAGACAGACTCAAGCGCATGGTTGTGCTTTCACTCAAAGGCAAAGCAACTGATTTCTATGAGCTTACAACAGATCTTGGCAAAGTGATCAAAATTTCAATGAATGAAGCAAACGCCGTTGTTGGCTATATCATCGACACAATTGGCAGCGCGATTTCAAAATGCGTTCAACTTTTCTCAAGTGACTATATTTCCTTCCTTCCAGTTTACCTTTCTGGCGGCGGAATAACAAAAATCAAAGGTGGGCGTGACTATCTTGCAAAGTGCCTCGGCAGAAACATAGGCTATGGAGTGCCTAAGCTTCCTGGCAAGGACAAGCCGACACTTGCATCAATCTATTCTTTGGCTGCGATTGCGCTTGAAGGGCTTAAATACTAGTTTGGAATTGCATAAAACCAAAAAAAAATGAAAAAATATACATTTTTCATAAAAATCTCGTTGGAATGTTTGCAAAATTACGCAAAAAGAGTTACAATGAGGGTGTAAAAATAAATCAAGGAGTGAATTTATGGATAACAATATGACAACTTCAGTTGCAAAAATCAAAGTTGTAGGCGTTGGTGGCGGTGGAAATAATGCTGTCAACAGAATGATCGACGCGGGTGTTACATCAGCAGAATTTGTTGCTGTCAACACTGATAGACAAACACTTTTGATTTCAAAAGCTGAAACTAGACTTCAAATCGGTGAAAGATTGACAAAAGGTCTTGGTGCGGGTGCACAACCTGAAATCGGTCAAAAAGCCGCAGAAGAAAGCAAATCTTCAATCACTGATATGCTTAAGGGCACAAACCTTGTGTTCATCACTGCTGGTATGGGTGGCGGAACTGGAACTGGTGCTGCACCTGTTATTGCCCAAATTGCAAAGGAAATGGGCATTTTGACAATCGCCGTTATCACAAAGCCTTTCTCTTTCGAAGGCCCAGTAAGACACAAAAATGCAGAACAAGGTCTTGAAAGACTTAGAAAATTTGTTGACGCGCTTGTTGTTATTCCAAATGAAAAACTTCTTGAAATCGTGCCTAAAAAGACACCTCTTACAGAATCATTCCGTTTCGCTGATGACGTTTTAAGACAAGGCGTTCAAGGAATATCTGACCTTATCGTTTATCCAGGACTTATCAACCTTGACTTTGCCGACGTGACAACAATCATGAAAGACAAAGGTCTTGCACACATGGGTATTGGCTACGGCACAGGTGACAACAAAGCTCTTGATGCTGTTAAGCAAGCAGTTGCAAGCCCACTTCTTGAAACAACAATTGAAGGAGCAACAGGTCTTCTTATCAACATTAAGGGTGGAAATGACCTCACTCAAGATGACCTCAATGAAGCTGCTGCACTTGTCAGAGAAGTTGTTGACGAGAACTGCAACATCATTCTTGGAACAAGCGTTGATGAAAATATGCATGACGAAGTTGAAATCACAATCATTGCAACGGGTTTCCAAAGCATGGATAAAAAAGATGATGAAAAGAAAGAAAATCCAGTTGCTGCAGCTCGCTCAATTGGCGACATGGGACAAAAGAAGGAAATGCCTTCAGCTAGAAGCATTTTCAGCCAATATGCAATGAAGGCAGCTGAGCCTGTAAGCGAAAAACCAGAAGTTAAGCTTACAGAACACAACGATAAAGCATCTTCAAGGGTTGAAATTGACAGACCTTCAAATGTTCCACCATGGATTGAAAAACTTAGAAGAAACAAAAAATAGGCAATAACGCCTATTTTTTTGTTAAACTGTTTATTATTTTATCCATTTGTTTTTATTTTACCATTAAAATGTGTATAATATTTTTGAAGGTTTGATGTGCTTAAGACTTTTAAAAGAAAAACGTCCATAATCTTGTTTATCACAACAATTCTTTTTATGATTGTTGCGACTTTTTTTTGTATAAAAAGTTATAGGCTGAATACTACTTCTGCAAATCGAAATATAATCGGCGAAATCGTTTTAAATTTTGATGGCGAAGTGAAATGGAATGGCGAGGCTGAGACCAATATCATTGCAGGCGAAGAAATTGGGCGAAATGTCAAATATCAACTTGTTGAAGCGGATGGATATGAGTATAAAGTTGTTGCGCCAATTTATGACGTGACCTTGAGGTTGACGCGAGACTCAAACGAAGTTTTTGATATCACAGAGCCAGGCTCTAGGCAGAGTGTAAACTATTCTGGTTCGTCACTCACTTATTCAAAAGGAATTATTTATTATAACTTTAACGACTGGATATATAATTCCAACACTGGCAAAGCTCATCACTTTTATGCAATTGACCATTTTTTCAAAGGAGAATATCCAGGGACGCTTATAAAACGTGAAGAAAACTATCCGAGTTCTGGAACGTCCTTAACTGGCGATATGCGTGATGACTGGATTTTTACATACACACTCACTGTCACTCCTAAAAATGTGACAAGCAGAATGTTTATTGAATATCAAGAAGATGACGGAAGCTTATCAAAGCGTCTTCAGATTGGGACAGAAGAAGTCGCTTATGGAAATAGATTTAAAAGTGTCAACGCTGGAAACTTTAACTTTGAAGGCAGACATTTTGACGGGTGGTATCATAACAACGACAAAGTGTCGTCACAGTTTGAGGCAAATCTCATTGCTGATATGGGAAGCATAACTGTAAACGATGTTGAAAATCTTGAAACAAATGACTTTTATGCAAGATATGCTCTCAACAATTATTCAGTGCGCTTCCATTCAAATGACTCACGAAATTTGACAACGACTCAAAGCTTCACTTATGGAGAAGAGAAAAAGCTTTCAGCTTTTACCTTTAATAAAAATGGATATGAGTTTCTTGGTTGGGCGACAAGTGAAAACGGAAATGTTGTTTATAATGATGCTCAAACAGTGAAAAATCTCTCACAAAACAACAATGCGGTTATTGAGCTTTATGCTGTTTGGCAAGAGATGGGAAGCGATGTCGTTTTTGATAATCAAGGCGCAACAGTTTCTGGAACGGAAAAAGTGATCGCAGTGTTTGACCAAAATTTGCCAACGATCATAGTGCCTAAAAAAGATCGATACGTTTTTGCGGGCTATTTTACTCAACCTCAAGGACAGGGCGATCAATATTACAACGCTTCAGGAAAAAGTTTGAAGATTTGTGATTTTGTCAATGAATTGACGCTGTACGCCTATTGGATTGAAACATGGTTTATTGATATAGGCGAAATGGAATTTGAAACTGACGAAATTGGCTATAAGCTTATATCATCAAGTGAAGAACTAGCAAGTCTTGCATACATGGTCAATTGCACAAATATTGACACGCGAGGACAGAAATACAAATTGACATCAAATATAGATATGTCGGCTTCATTATGGCTGCCGATTGGCACTGGGGCAAATGATGGCGAAAATGCCTTTCGAGGTGAATTTAATGGCAATGGATACGTCATTTCTGGCTTGACAACTTTTGACTATTATGCAGGCGAGGTTGAAACAAACTATGTTGGACTTTTTGGACTTACTCAAGATGCAAAAATTGAAAACTTAATTCTAAGCAAAGTAAGTGTCAGCGGAAATAATTACGTTGCTGCTTTTGCAGGCGCGATGATAAATTCAAAGCTGATAAATTGTCAAATCCTTTCAGGTCAAGTGAAAGGCAAAGACATGATTGGCGGGGCTGTTGGCGAAATGATTGAGGGAAGCCAAACTTTGAATGTTGTAAGCTATGCAAACGTTTCAGGTCTTTCTCTTGCGGGCGGCATTATCGGAATGATGAATGACTCATTTGCAGAGCGAAACTTGAATTATGGAAATGTCAGCTCTCAAGGGTTTGCAGGCGGAATTATAGGGCAAATGTCGGGAGCTTCAAGTATTGAACTTTCTGTCAATGAAGGAGCGATCAGTTCAGCTAAGCTTGGTGGAATTGTTGGCAAGCTTGGCAAAGCGGACGGAAACTCTTCAGCCGTCATCACAAAATGCGCAAATATTGGAGAGCTTATAAGTGAAGTGAAAATGGGCGCAATTGTTGGCGAAAGCACAAATGGAAGTTTTATTCTTCGCTACAACTCGGCAATAAATAAAGCTTCAAGTCTAAACATAGATTTGGTGGGCTCTGACTTTGAAGGGTTTATACTTGCAAGCTATATCTGCGTTGAAAATCAAGGGAGCAATGTTAAGCTTGCTTATGGAAGCGAGACTGAGTTTAATAAGGAGTTTAGGTATTGCAAGGGGATAAATAGTTCTTTGCCTATGCAAGTAGGACTTTTCGCAGTGTGTGACGCTATTGAAATTCAAACTGATGTTTTGTCAGTGGCTTTGAAAGATTTCACATTAAAAAATTAAAAGAAGAGGCAGAATGCCTCTTTTTTTATTAGTTTAGCGAATA
>CAOKRZ010000033.1 GCA_948471335.1 uncultured Christensenella sp.
TGATCATTCTCAACACAAAGAACCCTGCTTCAGCTGACGCAAAAAAACTTGCAGATTCTCTTGGAGAAAAATATGACGCTCCAGTCATCCCTCTCAACGCGCTTGAACTTAAAGAGAATGACGTTGACCAAATCTTTGAGAAAATTTTGATGGAATTCCCTGTCAAATCAATCAGAGTGAAAATGCCAAAATGGCTTCAAGCGCTTGAATATGACAGCGACATCATTTCTGAGATCGCATCAGAAGTTAAACGTCTTGGCGCAAACATGAATAAGCTTAGCCAAGTTGATAAAAGCGCGCTTGCTTTCACTGAGAGTGAGTCTTTCGATCCAATCACTTTCACAAGCATGGAAGTTGGAGAGGGAGTTGTTGAATTCAACGTTATTCCAAAGGAAGACCTTTTCTACAAAGTTCTTTCTCGCGAATGCTGCCATGAAATCAAAGACGATTTTGAACTTATTGCATTTATCAAAGAGCTTGCCATTGCAAAAATTGAATATGACAAACTTAAAGACGCGCTTGAGCAAGTTAAAGAAACAGGCTACGGCGTGGTTGAACCTAAGAAAGATGATTTTGAACTTGGTGAACCAGAAATCATCAGACAGGGCGGACGTTATGGCGTAAAGATCAAAGCAACAGCTCCAAGCCTTCACATTATGCGCGTGGATGTTCAAACAGAAGTGACTCCAATTGTTGGCACTGAAGATCAAAGCCAAGACCTTGCCAAAAACCTTATGGATCAATTCGAAAATGACCCAACATCAATTTGGGATACAAACATCCTTGGCAGAAGTCTTTACAGTCTTATCGGTGATAACATCAACAACAAACTTGTTTTGATGCCAGTTGAAGCTCAACGCAAAATGAGAAAAACTCTTGGCAGAATTGTCAATGAAGGCAAGGGCGGAGTTATCTGTATATTGTTATAACAAAAAACAGCGATATTTAGTCGCTGTTTTTAATTTGCTTGACATTAAAAATTATCTTTGTTAATATTTAATTGGCAAAAATTCAATATAAAAATATGGTGATTCATAAAATTCGGCAAGGGACATATTGAAATATCTACAAAATTCAATGATACCTTTCATAGATGGGAATTCTGACTTTTCGTGAATCAAGTCGTTTAAAGTGGATTGCGGAATCAAGGATAATTCAGATAATTTATTGACAGATATCCCTTTAGCTTTTGTGTCAATTATCTCACTGCATCTTAAAGCAACAGCTTTTCCATAAGTTATTTGTTTGTTTTTAGTTACGTTTTCCATATTTTTATTATGAATTATTTATTTTGCGTTATGTTACCGTATTATCGGTAATTAAAAGGAGGTGTATATTAAACATTAAACTTATCATGATCGAAATAAGGGGATTTTATGAACTCCCAGAAAGGCATATTAAAACCGAGGGCGACACGTTCAATCACTCTCATGTTGCAAGAATTGCACCTTTCGTTTACGATATTGCGAATTGTGCTGTCATTTAAGTCAGCCCTTTTGGCAAGTTCATAAAGTGTTATTTCTTTTTCGTTCAACAGCTCAACAATTCTAAGTGCTACTGCTCTTGTCATTGAATATTTCTTTTTCATACAAGTATGCTAGCACATTTATTTTAGTTTACTATATTTCATATGAAATATAGTTCAAATGAAATGTATAGGAGGTTACACAATGGAAATGATATTTGATTTTCATCCTGAAGATAGTTCGAACTTCAAGAAGGATTGCAAATTTTTTATGCAACACTATATTTTTATGGCTGAGAAAGGTTCATTTGAGGAAATTCCTTTTGGGCATTGTTCAATAAAAAATAAACAGAAATGTAAAGATTGCAAATATTATTTTTTAGAGAGCAAAGAGTCCAAAGCGGAAATGTATTCAAATCAGCGAGCGATTCTTAAAAATCTTGAAGAGCATTTGAAATGGATGGAAAATTTTATTAAAAATTTTTGTAAAGATGAAGGGGAATAAATAATAACACCTTTTGGCATATGGTCATATATTCATAGTATGGAAAAACAAAAATTCACAATCATCTGCATTAAAGCGCCAAGATGGCTTTCAAGACTTTTAAGAAGGAAGAGAGATAAAAGCGAAGACGAGCTTTAAGCTTTAGGGGCTATTATATAATACATAACAGTTTATGCGAGGGCATATACTATTTTCGGGGGAATTCGAAAATAGGGATTTATAATTCTATTTATTCTTAAACCATATTTTTATCGCCAAAAGAACTTTGTGAGGTAAAGGCTTTGCCTGTTCACAACAGTTCTGTCGGCAACCTTAAGTGGAGGGAGATTGGGACGGGGAACCGAAGGAGCAGGCGTTAGATTGCGTTGCAATCGTGTCGGCGTAAGCGAGTTTGGTGCCTCCCCAGGCATAAAAAAAGGTGGTTTTAAACCACCGGAAAAATATCATCTTGTTAAAAATGACTTAGTTTGCCTTTGCTGATTTGATGCATTTTGTGCAAGCTCTTACGCTTTTTTCTTTGCCATCAACAACCATTGTTGTTTTTTGCAAGTTAAGTTCATAAGTTCTGTTTGACTTACGATTTGAGAAAGAAACTTGTTTACCTGATGCTTTTCCTCTTCCGCATACTTCACATACTCTGCTCATAATATCCTCCATACTTTTCAATTCATTTGCACTTAACTATAGCATCTTTTTCTTAAAAAAGCAACTGTTTTTACAGAAAAATGTTTAAGTCGCAATAAAAAAATAAATTTTTCTTTCAAACTTTTTGATTTTGTTTGGCTTTTACAGCTTTTTATTGTATATTATAAGAGGCGAAATATTTTTAGGGGGCAATGGTTTTGACAGTCGATACCAATAACTATTATGGCAATATATCGATCAGCGACAATTCGATCAGAGTTGTTGCAGGTTATGCCGCGCTCGATTGTTACGGAGTTGTTGACCTTGTTTCAAAGTCCATTGTGGACAGCGCCAAAGAATTAATGAAAAAAGAGTCTTATTCCAAAGGAATCAAGATCAGTCATATCGACAACAGAATTTTTATTGATGTATACTGTATTTTGAAATACGGTGTGTCTATCAGTGCGGTGGCGGAATCTCTTAGAAAGGCAGTGAAATACAGTGTTGAAGATTTCACTGGCATGCTTGTTGATGCTGTCAACGTTCATGTTGTCGGAGTCAGAGTTTAGGAGTTTAAGGTTATGATTAAAACAATAAACGGCGCGACTTTCAGAAAGATGATTGTCGCTGGTGCCGGTCTTTTAGAGCAAAACAAAAAGTATGTTGACTCACTCAACGTGTTTCCAGTTCCAGACGGGGATACTGGGACAAACATGTTCCTTACAATGAAGTCAGCTGTCAACGAAGTTTCAAAGTGCATTACAAATGATTTAGACGCCCTCGGCGAAGCTTTTGCCAAGGGTGCTTTGAAGGGCGCACGCGGAAACAGCGGCGTTATCACTTCTCAAATTTTCAAAGGTTTTTGCAGCGAAATTGTTAAGAACAGCGAAATCACAACAAAGGTGTTTGCAAAGGCTATGCAAGAAGGCGCAAACATCGCATACAAGGCTGTGACAAAGCCAAAGGAAGGCACAATTTTGACTGTTATTCGCGTTATGGCTGAAAACGCTGTCAATGTGGCAAAGAAGTGCGATGACTTTGAAGAATTTTTCAAGCGTGTGCTTGCAACTGGTGAAGAAATCTTGAAGCAAACTCCAGAAATGCTTCCAGTTCTTAAAAAAGCAGGCGTTGTTGACGCTGGCGGAAGGGGAATCATTGTTATCTTCACAGGTTTCTATAAGCTTGTGATTGGAGAAGAAGATTTCGAGTTTCAATTCGAAGACGAAAAGGCGCCACAATCAGTTGATGACGTGATTGCTGATATCAATGCTCTTGGAGATATTGAGTTTGGCTACTGCACTGAATATATGATCATCCACATGAAGAAAAAGACAACAGAAGCTGATATAGACAAGCTTAGAGAAAAACTTATGGCTCTTGGCGACTCTGTTATCTGTATCGGTGACCTTAACCTTGTCAAAGTGCATGTTCACTCAAATGAGCCAAACAAAGCCCTTGAATATGCCCTTGAACTCGGCGAAATCTATAACATCAAGATTGAAAACATGCGTGAGCAGAACCGTGAGCTTAAGAAGAAGGCCAATATTATGGAAGAAACCAAGGAAACTGGCATGATTGCAGTTGCTCCTGGTGACGGACTTAGTGCAATTTTCAAAGATCTCGGCGTTGACGAAATCATCGTTGGCGGACAGACAATGAACCCAAGTGCGGCTGACATTGCGGCTGCTGCAGATAAAGTTCCTGCAAGAAACGTTTTTGTTTTCCCAAACAACAAAAACATCATTTTGGCTGCTGAGCAAGCAAATGACCTTACAAACAAAAACCTTATCGTTATCCAGACAAGAAGCGTGCCAGAAGGTATAACCGCTGCAATTTCTTTCAATCCGGACGGAAGCGTTGAAGAAAACTCTGAAGCAATGAACGATGCAATCAAAGGCGTTAAGTCAGCGTCTGTAACTTACGCTGTTCGTGACACTCATGTTGACGGATTTGACCTTGCTGTTGGCGAAATCATCGGGCTTGACGATAAAGCAATCCTTGCAAAAGGTAAGCTTGTTTCAGACACAACTGAAAGACTTGTTGAAAAGCTTATAACCGACGAAACAATGAATATAACCCTCTTCTACGGAGAAGATATTCGTGAAGAAGAGGCAACTGCTCTTGCTGAGAAACTTGCCGGAAAATATCCTGACTGCGAAGTGTCTGCAGTTTTTGGTGGACAGCCAGTTTACTATTACCTTATTTCACTTGAATAAAAAGACAGGCGTTTGCCTGTTTTTTGGTGCTTGAAGCACTTAAAAGGGAAAATTTTGGAAGAAATCAGACTTGATTCATTTTTGGTAACAAAAAAATATTTTTCATCAAGAGAAAAGGCGCAAAACGCAATTGTAAACGGCGCCGTGTTTGTCAATGGCAAAAATTGCACCAAAGCTTCAACCAAAGTTGCTGAAATTGACAAGATCGAAGTCAAAGAGGGTGACGCCTATGTTTCAAGAGGCGCATACAAGCTGCTGAAGGCAAAAGAAGCCTTTGAAATTGACTTTTCAGACAAAATTGTGCTGGATATCGGCGCGTCAACTGGCGGATTTACACAAGTTGCGCTAGGAAACGGCGCGAAAAAAGTGTATGCGCTTGATGTTGGCAAAGGTGAACTTGACAAAACTTTGGCAGCAAACGAAAAGGTTGTCAACCTCGAAAACACTGACTTTCGTGATGTCGCAAAAGACTTGGTAGGCGATGCTCAGATTATCGTTGGAGACATTTCTTTCATCTCTCTTCGCCATATTTTTCCTAAAATTAAGGAGATTTTCGGGCAAAATGTTCAAATTTTCATGCTTTTCAAGCCTCAATTTGAATGCGGAAAAGAGATCGCGAAAAAATATAAAGGGGTGATTAAAGATAAAAAAGTGCATGTTTCTCTTCTGAAAGATTTCATCGTTTATCTTAAAGGACTAGGCTATGAGGTTTGCAATTTGACTTCTTCGCCGATTAAAGGCAAGGCTGGCAACATCGAATATCTCTTTGCAATAAATGGCAATAAAAAAACTTTTGACATTTCAAAAGTGGTTGAAGAGGCGTTTAGTGAAGTGAAATAGATTTTTTATGTATCCAAAGGTTTGATTTTCAAACCTTTGATTTTTTTTAATAGTAATATTCTTCGTCGTTATCGAAATCTTCATATCGATTGTTTGAAGAGAAGCTTATTGAAGAAGGGAAGTTGTTTTGACAGCCATAATTTCTCTCCCAAGGCTGATTTTCCCAGCTTTCTCTTTTACATTCGCAACGATTTTGTTTTTTGCTCTCGCAATAGTTGTCTCTTTTGCTTTCGCAGCAGCATTGTTTTTGCTGACAGCAATTGTTTTGTTTTTCACAATCATTCTTCCAATCGTTATTTCTGCAATTGTTTGAGAAATTGAAGCATCTGCAGAAGCAACGACAGAAACAACAATTGCTTTGACAGTGGCTATGTTGTCTACAGTTCATATTTTCTTCCTTTTTAAGTATATATTTTCATATATACACTTCACCATATGTCAGCTTTTTGCGAGTTGTGCTTAAATAAAGAAGCAGGCGTTAAACCTGCTTTTTACATATTTAAAGATCATCAGCATCTTGAACCGGCGCTTCATCTTCAATCAACCCTGTGCCAGTGTATGACCCTAGTGGGTCACTCTTGCTTTTGAAATTTGCCTTCTTCTTTTTCTTCTTCATATACTTAGCATGTGCATTTTTAAAAGAAAAATACGCACATTTTGCCTTTTAAATTAAATATCTTAGTTATGTTTTTATAAACTTTTGGAAATATATAAAAACTTCTTAGAGGAAACACGACGATTATATTTCTGTAATAGTAGATGTCACAATATCAATTCTGTATTTTTGTTTTTGATTTAGGATTTTTCTATATTCTTTTTCATAGCGTCGTCCAGCATCCCTATTTTCTTTGATTAGACCAACGCCTGGTTTTAGTTTAATTCCATATTCTATCAATGCATCTGAAAGATATTTTTTAGGGGGAATAATCAAATATTCGGCGCCACTAAAATTCGCGGCTAATTCATGAGCTTTCAAAAAATTATCTTTTACAAGATTTACAAATGATTCTGAATTTCCTCTGCTTCTAAATCTTTCTGCCAAAGTATCAAAATCATTTTTATCAGGCAAGGCGAAGATTATTCTTGTATCTTTATCAAAATAGTCTTTTCCAACTATACAAGCATAGATTCCGTTAGGCATGCCTGGGATAACAACGATTTTATCTTTTTCAAGTTCATGTTTGATATCTACTATAAAATTCCAAGGATAATCTGGGTTTGGTTTACGGTTTGGATTACCTTTGTGTTGGTCAATTGGTAAATCAATAATTGACTTATCGTAGTTCCATAAGTGATATAGATATTCAAAATCTACAACATTTTCATAATGCTGCGCGAGATATGTTTTTCCTGCACCGGCAATAGCTACAACTAAAATTTTTTCTTTTTTCATAAAATGCTCAATGAATCCTTTTAGTTTTTTGGTGTTCCCAGACGGACTCGAACCGCCGACTAACCCTTAGGAGGGGTTTGTAATATCCACTTTACTATGGGAACATGTGCATGGAAATAGTGTAGCATAAAGATTTGAAAATAACAAATGATTTTTGGGATTGATTATTTGCTGCGAAAAAGCTCTTGAAATTGAGTTCTATGTGTGTTATAATGGTTTTAAGGGGAAGCAATATGAATACGTTTGAGGAAGATCTCCAAAGCAAGCAGTTGGACGCCAAAATAGTTGAGCTATACAATAAAAAAGTGTCTGAATGTGAAATTTTGAAAGCGACGGGGGTTAAGCAATTGTTTGTTGGGCAGCATAGGCTGGTTGACTTCATTGGGATTTGGACAAGCCCATTTCTATTTAATCCTAAAAAGATAAGGCGTGCTTACAAGTTTGCGGTGGGCAACCCGTATGTTAAATCGGTGCACAAAGAGGGTGACATATATAAAATTGTGACGACGAATGACAAAGAAATGGAAATTTGCAAGGCGTCAAAACTTTTCCCAATTCTTAAAAAGATCAAACATAATGAAATAGAGACTTCAAGAAGGGCTCACCAATGCACTGAGTCCATCACTGTTGCGCTTATTTTTAGGCATGAATGCAAGGTGGTGACTGGATATGTCTACGGGCTTAGCGAGAAATCAAAATATGTTCACACTTGGGTGGAGCTTGGTGCAAATGGGAAGGAATTTGTTTTGGACTACACATTAAATGCGTTGATAAACAAAGAAGGGTATTATGATTTTAACAGAGTTGAGGTTTTAAGTGAAATCACTTACACCCAACTTAAAGCTGACTGCGATATAATTAAAGAAAGAAATATTAAGGTTGACGACAGAGAGTATTTGTTGGACAGAAATGCTTTTTTAAAAAAATATTGTAATGATAGTAAATTTACAAAATAATTGACTTAAGTTTATAGTTTGAACAAGAAAGAGCGTGTTGCGCTCTTTTTTGTTGTTATTCGACAAAAAGTGGTAACCTTGCGATGTGACTTTTGTAAAAGTTTAAAACATTTTTGAAAAATTTTACAAAAATAGTCGAAATCGTTTTGCATTTTCTACAAAATTGTTTATAATAGGGCAAGATTAAACAAAAAGGGAGAAAAAATTATGCTTATGTCAAGTGAATGTGAAGCTATGGTAAGGGAAAACACAACAACATGTTTGTTGGAGATTGGGATTCCTGCAAATTTGCAAGGGTTTAAATATTTAAGAGAGGCGATCATGTATATTGTTCGTGATCCAAGTTACAAAAGAAGAGTTACGAAAAGATTGTATCCAATGATCGCAGAGAAATTTGAGGTTAGCCTTTCTATTGTTGAGCGCGCAATTAGGCACGCAATTGACGTTGCGGTTGCAAGAGGTGGGATTGCAAGTCTCAATCGCATTTTTGACTATCCAGTTTGTGACAGTGACTATAAGCCAACGATAAGTGAGCTTATTTCTCTTCTTGCCGAGAAGATGCTTGGTGATGCAAAAGAATTTGAGCTTAAGAGATTGGGCTATTAAAATTTTGATAAGTCCTAAATGAAAAAGAAGCAGAAAAAAGTTCTGCTTCTTTTGTAATTTTATTGCTTTGTTGGGGCTTTATATGTATACTTATTTTGAACAAAGGAAGAAAATATGAACATATGTGTAATGACCCTTGGATGCAAGGTTAATAAATATGAAAGTGACGCGTTGATGTATAATTTGAAACTTGACGGTCACAATGTTTTTGATACCCTTGGCAAGGCTGATTTATACATCATAAACACCTGTGCTGTGACAGGGGAAGCCGAGAAAAAATCAAGGCAAATGATTGCAAGGTGTAGAAAGTTTAATCCAAAGGCGAGGATTATGGTTTGCGGTTGTGCAAGTCAGCATAGTCCACAAAGTTTTGTTGAAAAGGGCGTTGAATATGTTTCTGGCGTGGCAAGCAAGATTAAAATCGCAAACAACCTCACAAGCAATTCAAAAAGGGTTTCGAAAGTTCCAGATCAGTATGAGGACGATATGCGTGCGCAGGTTTCAAGAACGCGCGCATACATAAAAATTCAAGACAGATCGGA
>CAOKRZ010000034.1 GCA_948471335.1 uncultured Christensenella sp.
CATTATTATGCCCCATTTCCATCATAACCCTTCCTTTTGGTATTTTATCATATTTTTATATTATTCCAAAGCATTCCCACATAAAAAATACACGCCTCTTAAAATCAGGGTGCGTGTAATTCGCCTTTGGCGGAGCAAGCGATATCCAATCCTAACCCTATTTTAGTTGGTTGTGGATATTTTCGATTGATGTTTGCCATAAAATAAACCTAACTTTTCTTGTTAGCAAACAAACTTAGTTGTTCGCTTTCGTCTTTAATTCTCACTATGTATTCGTCTGGATTTTTCTCTTGTGGTGTCAAATCAACATTTGGTGCAAGCTTGCGGAGACAGAATTTATAATAAACCTGCTTCCCTGTTGGACGAAGTAGATCCACACAATCTTGAAGATATTTTCCCCAATCTTGCCATCTGTCTTCACGTTTATAGTTATTGATTTTTCCAATTTTATAATGATCCACACAATCAAGTTCAAGTGTTTTTCGGATAAGTTTTAAACTTTCCTCTGGTTCAATGGTTGGCTCAAAACTTGCAAAAGTTTTAATTCCTTTATCGTGCAAGGTCTTGAGTGTCTCCAATCTTTCACTTGGCGTGCTTGCATTTGGCTCCCAATATTTACTTTTCTCTTCATCCAAAAAAGTCAAAGTTGTGCCAACGGTTATGCGGTTGCCAAATTCTTTAAAAACATCCAAATCTCGCAGCATTTTCTTTCCTCCTTTGGAAAGCACTGCAACAGGCACATGATATGCATTCAAAAGTTTCAACACCTCTCGCGTTGTTGCACAATCATCTGCATTGTCACCATACACATCTCCAACAAATGACAAAAGCACTTGCTCTTTGTAGACATTCTTTTGCAAGTCTTTTTCAAGTAATTTCAAAATATCTTTGCGTGGCTCTGGCTTGATGAAATATTCTTCACCTCGCCTTTGCAATGTGTGAGGTGCATAACAATATCTGCAACCGTGATTGCAACCAATGTAAATATTGCACGCATAAGGGCTGTATTCTCTTGCCATCCCGCATGGTCTGTAAATTATACTCATATTAGTATTATAGCATAAAATATTAGAATTTCATATTATTTAACAATAAAATATCCATAGTGTTTGTCTATAGGGTCATGAACGGAATAAAAATTAACTTCATCCACTCCATGCAAGGATAACAACTCATAGAAAAACTCTATGACTTTTTTGTTAAACAGTGTTGGTGCTTTGCTGTAAAATTTATCAAATCCAAAAAATTCTTTAATATCATTTTGTAGTCCAGTAAATTCATATGCAATTGCCGTGTATAAAACAATTGTTCCTTTCTTAACATCCGTCCTCGTTAAAATCTTTTGATATATATCATAAGGAATGCCATAGCTATCACAATCAATAACATTGAACTGACTTAAATCTAAGCTATTAAACACTTTTCTTGTGTCAGCCGTTAAATTTCTGCCCTTGTTTTGCTCTAAATCTATTCCATAATATTTATCAGTTTTTATATTATTCCAAAGCACATTTCGTCCCGCAAATAAATCCAGCACCTTTACTTTTTTCAAATCTTTAATTGCTTCTTTTCGTATATAAATTTTGTTTGCGATTGATTTGTTGTCTGTTTTAGTTGATCGTTGACTCAATTTCCACTCCTTCTATCTTTTGGATTAATGGCAATATGTTTGCGATTTCATCATTTTTGTTTATATCTAAACTTATCAAATAATGGACTTTTCTCAATGGTTTTAATATTCGTTTTTGAATTTTCACACAAGTCTTGAGATATTTATCAACATCAATGCCAAACTCAGTAAAATCAAAACCTTGCAACTTCTTCAATTCCTGAAATAAAATACCATCATCAAAACTCGTCTCCATGTTTAATGAGTTGTGTGCAATCACATATGCTTGCTGTTCTTCTTTTGACATATGGTCAAGTCTAACGCAAGGCAGTTTTGTTAAGCCAACTTTCTTTGCCGCTTCCACCCGTCCGTTGCCTTCCAAAACTGTATTGTTTTCGCCAGCAATTCCAAGCGGGTCATTAAAACCAAACTCTCTAATTGAATTTGCAATATGTTCAATTTGCTCTTTTGTATGAATTTTTGAGTTGTTTTCATAATGAGTTAACTTGTCAATGTCGATATATTCAATTTTTAAATCATCTCTCATTTCTTTCTCCTTGTTTCTGGTGTCAATCTTAAATCTTTCAAAATTTTTTCAAGTTGCTTGTTGCAATCTTGCAAAGTCTTATAATGTTCATTTTCTTTCACCATAACCTTTGGTGTTTTGCCATCACTACAAATTCCTGTCACAATGCGAATATATCTGTCTGAATTTTTGTTATACTCTTTCCAAGCTCTATCACGCATAACTTTGATTTGACAGTATTGCCAAATGAGTTCCGTGTCAGTCGCTGAGAGCCTGTAATTTATACTTTCTTTAAGGGTTTGCACAATCTCGCCATATGCGTTATTTTCTTCTTCGCTCAAGTGCTGTGGAATTTGCAAAATCTTGTCATTTATTTCTGCTGTTTCCTTTTGTTTTCTCGCCGCATTCGCTTGCATTTCTTTAATCACTTTATCGCTATCAAACATATTTTTCTCCTTATATGTAAAAAGGTCTTTCTGCCGAATTGCAAAAAAACCTTGTTGTTTTATTTAAAATATCACACAAGAAATGCAAAAGCAATATTTTATGCCAATATATTAAAAAAGACAAGTCTCTTGCGAAACTTGTCGATTTTTGGCGGGAAGAGAGGGATTTGAACCCTCGCGCCGGTTTCCCGACCTACACCCTTAGCAGGGGCGCCTCTTCGACCTCTTGAGTATCTCCCCATATTCGATTGCATGGCTATGATATCACAAAGCCCCAAAGTTTGTCAATGATTTTCAGGTTTTTTCGCCTTGCAATTTGACATTTTGTTTGATTGCAACAATAATTGACAATTAAATCGCGATATGGTAAAGTATAACCCTAAGTGTTAAGGAGAAATTTATGAGAATCGAATACTTCTGTTTCAGCGTGCCAAGTTTAGGCTCAACCGACTTCGTTATCGATGAAAATGATGGCGAAAATGTCAGGTGGATTAAAACTGAAGAAGAAAAGTTTTACCTTCGTGCGCTGAAAGAGGACAAAGTGATCGTCTTTGACAGAACGACAAAGAAGTTCTACAAAAATGATAAAGAATTTGACGTGACTGGGAAGAAAATCTTTCCGCGCGCATTTTTGCCATATATCAATGAACTTTTAGAGCATCTTGAAAACGCAAAAGCTGACAGCATCCAAACAAGGGAAAATTTTCAAACAACAACCCACTGGCCGCTTCTTCTGCAGCCAAAGCACCGCCCTGTCATTGAAACAACTTATCAAGAGTTTAAAGACAATCACGAAAAATATCAAGCTATGCTGAAAAATACATTCTTCAAAACAGCAGAAAAAAGCAGCAACAGAATGGTGCTTAAGTGGTATGGCAATTTAACCTTTGGCAGCATGAAACTCTTTGCCACCAAACCACCAATTTTTGACGTGAGCGCGGATGACAAAATTTTTCTTTCTGAAGTGTATGAGCCAATCATTGACAAAGAAAATGACGATCACAGAAAAGAATATCGCGCGTTTGTGGTTGACGGAGAACTTTTAAGCATTTCCCGCTCTTACATCGACTACCCAACCGAAACTCCACAAAAAGTTGTTGACTTTGCAAATGAAGTGATTGAAATGACAAATGCCCGAAAAGAATTTCCCAAAAGCTACGTCGTTGACCTAGCTGAAATGATTGTGGATGGAAAAGAAGTCGTCGACATAATTGAATTTAACCCACTTTGCAGCGCAGGCCTTGAAGTCAACAATGATTTGCTGAAATAGCTTGCAGCCCCCTATTTTTAGACAAACAAAAAACACCGAATTTTTTCGGTGTTTTTTTTAAGAAGTTCTAAGACCTTTATGGCAGCTTCTTGAGAATTGCCTCTGTCATCTTCTTGATATCTTCTCTCATCTGAGCGATATCAGTCTTCATTGTATCTGTTGCCTTAGTCATATCCTTAGCTGCATCTGCTTGAATCTTATCAGCAGTTTTCTCTTTTTCACCCTTAGGAGCTTTTGCAGCAAATTTAGTAACCGCATCACCAAAAGTTTTAAGTGGATGACGGAATGCATCTCCAATTGCACGAGAAATTGAGCCACCATCGTCAATCTTCTTAATATCAGCTTTAGCTGTATTGATTTGAGCTTGACTGTAGTTACCTCCGGTGTTATTAGCAATATTTTGCAGTCTCTCTCTTTCGCCTTTTCTAAAGCCTACCGTACTCACATTCTCACCAACAACTTCGCCTTTTTCGTTATACTTCTTGTTGGATGCCGCTTGAACAAATGGCATAAACTGCTTGCCGATATCAATACCTAAATTGCCCATAAGTTTTGCATTTTTGAGCGTTCCAAAACCAGCGCGATATTGATCTCTCATTGCAGCCCGCGTACCAGCATAAGACGCTTTTCCATCTTCTGTCAGATAGTTTTTAGTGCGAATTTCTTTAATTCTGTCAGTTTCAGCAAGGAAGTCATCTCTATTTTTCTTGATCTTTTCCCCATCTTCTCTAAGAGCTTTTGCCTTATCAAGTTTCTGAATTTCATCATCTGAAAATCCATTTTTCTCGACGGCTTCACTTGCAGCACTATAGTTTCTATCTTTATTTTTCAATATATCTTGTTTAGCTTTCTTCGCCGCTTCCGAATCATTCATTCCACTGGCTCTATTTGCATTATAAGCCGAGTTATATTCGTCTTGCAAGCTACCATCTGTTTCCAATTTCTTATCAAATTTAGCCTCTTCCTCTTGCATATACTTTTCGGCTTCAGCTTTGTTTCTAGCTGCAGCGGCAAAATCTACACCCTGTTCCCATGATTGAGCGCCACGCTCTCTTGCAGCTATATCATTATCCATAAACGACTCAGCATCCGCAGCCGAAAATGTTTTAGGATCATAACCTGCAGCTTTTATAGCTTTCTTTTCATCTGAGCGAGTTCTAGCCTTCATAATGCCTTGTTTAGCTCTTGATACAGTCGCATTCAACATTGGATTTGCGATTTTAGCTGCGCCGCCGCCAATAGCCACTGCGGCTGTGCCGGCCTTCATAAGGCTCTTACCGACTGCACCTTTGTTTTTATCGCCGTCAGCCATAACATCCCCGCCGCCAACGAAGCCAGAGATAAAGCCCATGATATCTTTAACGATGACAATGCCTGTGATCATCATGATAACTGAGATTATGTTGTCAAGCAATTCAATGTTGAAGAATGTGATTGTCTGCAGGTATGGAAGGACAAGGAAGAAAAGATTCATACCAATGATTGAGCCGAACGCTGAAAGCGAAAGCTTAATGAATTCTTTTCGCCAGCTTTTGAAAGCACTGAAGTTGTCAAGGCCTGCAAGCCCGAGTGTTGCCGGATAGACAAGGAAGTAGATTATTCCTTTGATCAGCCTTATCATAAGACCGATGATGATTGAAATGAACATTCCAAAGATTGTGAACACTGCGCCAAATCCGACGATGAAGTTGAACTTCCAAAGATTGTAGTAATACCACACAAGCCCGACGTTATATTTTGAGAAGTTTTTGACAAACCCGAAGGTTGTGAACACATCGATGCCTGCAATTGTTTTTATACTATCACCCACTGTGTTTCCCCAATCCTTGCCATTTGCCACAGCATACATTGCAAGGACATGAGTCTCATAGTTTTTTTTCAAGTTCAAATTGTTTGCAAAAGCGTAATCAATTTGATATGCGGTATATTCTTGTTTATTACCTGAAGCCACCATTCCTGGGCTGTCAGAGCCGAAAAAGCCAGGGGTTCTGCCTTTATTATCCTTTATATCTTCTGCAGTTTTCGTACCATTAAATTTGTAACAATTATTATAGAAAGTGGAGTCATTTCTTACGCGATTGGCTTCATAAGCCGCGGCTTTAAAAAGCATGCCTGAGAAAGTTGTGCTTGTGGAGTAAGATCCGAAACCGAAAAAGTCAAATCTTGTGTAGGTGTCAATATTTGCATCTTTATCCTCAAAACCTAAAGCCCCATTGCCGGTTTCTTCAGCGATTCCTCCAGCCTTTTCAAGATATTTTGCCGCAGCGCCATTGCCATAGATTCCATTGATGGCTTCTTCAGTTGCTGAGCCTGCAGTGATTTCGTCAAGAGTTTTGAGAAGGAAGTTTGAAAGCATAAGTCCCACGATGACTGCGAAAGGCACGATTGCAAAAGTGAGGATTGCTTTGAAAGCTTGATATATGTATGTGATTGGAGAAGTTTTTCCCGCGTCTTCTTGATAGTGAGCTTGAATGATTCCGATCATGGTGCCAATTGCAAGCACGATCAATCCGAAAATTGCAAGTGACCAAAAAGTTGTTGTAAGTGCTGGATAGGCGCCTTTGCCGTCACCAATCCCGAGAATGCCTTCAATGAAGCCAAGGACTGGGTCACCAGTTTGTTTCACCCCTTTTATGTAATACACATCAAGACCAGCGAGTCTGCGAAGGAGAAATTGCATTGCGTCAAGTGCGGAAGCAAGGCAGGCATAAACAAAATATACAATCTTTGGGATGTTATCCAATGCGACTGTAAGATAATTTGTGATTGTGTCGATTAGTTTTGCACCTAATAATGAAACCACCCGTCTTCTCCTTTTAAATATATATACTTAGTTATTTACATAATAACAAATTAAAATGCAAAAAGCAACAAAAATTTACGAAAAAATTGCGGCTAGGGCAAGTTGCAGTGCCTAGCCGAGCAAGATTTTTGTTATCTCGGCGAATTCTTCAACTGAAAAGCTTTCTGCCCTACGGCTTAAGTCAAAGTTTTCAAGTTTTTGTGTAATATCCTTTTTATCCATACCGAGAGCATTTGAAAGGTTGTTTAAGATTGTTTTTCTGCGCATTGAAAAGGCTGCTTTAACGACGCGGGAAAATTTTTCTTTTGGCACGTCAAACTTGCCTTTCACAATCTCGATATTCACAACGGCCGAGTCGACATTTGGCTGTGGGAAGAAGAGTTTGCGTGAAACATTTCGTGTGATTTTTGCGTTACCGAAGAATGCGATCATGACTGAAAGAATGCCATAATCTTTGCCGCCTTCTTTTGCGACGATGCGCTCTGCCACTTCTTTTTGAACCATGATTGTCATTGACTTAAGTTTATCGCTGCCTTCAAGGAATTTGAAGATGAGAGGCGTTGTGATGTAGTAAGGAAGATTTGCAATGATTTTATATTCTCCGCCAAGTTTATCTTCAATATCTTTAAGCTCCATTTTCAGAGCGTCCTCAAAAACGAATTCGACGTTTTCGAGGTCAAGCCCTTCAAGCGTTGGGATGAGATCGCGATCTATTTCAAAGCTGACAACTTTTTTTGCTGACGCTGAAATCTCTGACGTAAGAGTGCCTTCGCCTGCGCCGATTTCAAGAACGATGTCGTTTTTTTCGATGTTGCTGTCGCGAACGATTGCCGCGAGAAGGTTGCGGTCAGAGATAAAGTTTTGGCCAAACTTTTTCTTAAAGTTATGCGTGCCCATTATGGGCGTTTTATTTGCCTGTTTATCCTTATAATTTTCTGTCATATTTTCCCTTTTAGATTTTAAACAATTTTGTTGCGTTTGCGGTTGTAATTTTCCCAACTTCAGCCGTGCTTACGCCTTTTATTTTTGCGATATTTTCTGCGATGTATGGAATGAATGCAGGCGTATTGATCTGACCGCGAAAAGGCGTTGGAGCAAGGTATGGGCTGTCAGTTTCAAGCAACATTTTTTCAAGCGGAACAACCTCAATTGCTTCTTGAACGTGACGAGCATTTTTGAAAGTTGAGACGCCGCCTATTGAAATGTGAAGCCCAAGTTTTATTATTTCTTTTGCGACTTCTTTGCTTTCGGTGAAGCAGTGAAGCGTTCCGCCAAACTCAAGAAGGTGTTTGTTTTCTTTCAAGATTTCAAGCATTTTACCGATAGCTTCGCGGCAGTGAAAAACAAGTGGAAGTTTAAGTTCGTGTGCAAGTTTCAATTGTTCAATGAGAACTTCTTTTTGTCTTTCAAAGCTTGGGCAATTTTCTCTAAGTTCAAGCCCGATTTCTCCGATTGCAACGACTTTATCGTTTTTCGCCAAGGCTTTAAGTTTTTCGATATAGTTTTCATCTGCTTTGTCCACTTCGCATGGATAAATGCCTATGCTTGCAAACATGCCCTCATGTTTTTCGGCAAACCTTACTGCCTCGATTGAAGAAGGCAAGTCAAAGCCAGAGGTTATCATTTTTGCAACCCCCATTTCGTGTGATCTTTTGAGTATATTGTCGCTGTCTGACAATTTTTCGTCTGTCAAGTGGCAGTGTGTGTCTACAAACATATTTTCCCCTTTTTGCATGTTTATTTTATACCTTTCGCCTTCCAAATGTCAAATCATTTATACCTGTCCCTTTGCATAGAATAAAAGGTGAACAGAATTTGGCTTATTATGATTGTATCTTCCCTATGCTTTCTTCTTTCGTCCGCCCCTGACACCGTTGTTGGAGTCATGGTCGAAGCGTCTGGCGGTGCACTTAAACTTTGCATAGAACTTGGCGCGGTTTATGCGGTGTGGCTTGGGATTTTAGAACTTGTTGACGCAAGCGGGCTTGGAAACAAGCTTGCAAAGCTTTTGCATCCTATCATCAAAAAGCTTTTCAAAGTTGATAACGAAGAGATTGAAAAGATGATCGCGATGAATATGTCAGCAAACATACTTGGGCTTGGCAATGCGGCAACTCCCATGGGAATAAATGCCATGAAGGCACTTGACGACGGCAGCGGAGTTGCAAACACAGCAATGATTATGCTTATCATCATCAACGCAACGTCAATTCAGCTTCTTCCTTCAACTGTGATTGGACTACGCGCCTCTGCTGGCTCTGC
>CAOKRZ010000035.1 GCA_948471335.1 uncultured Christensenella sp.
ATCTGTTTTCATCGCCGTAAGAGCCAACTGCAGCACTTTTTGTTGAAACATTTGTGAATGTAACAGTGAATCCGTCAGCGACTGAAGTTTCAACGCTGATGTTGTGATATTGATCTTCAATGAAGTATGCTTCTTTGTTTCCAACAATGTTGAAGATAACTTCAAGAGGAACAATTGTCACTGCGTTGTCAATTTTTGCGATCTTGTATAATCCGTCTTCAGTTCCAGCGCCGAAGTTTTTTGCCTCTTGAGCACTAAGCTCTACATAAACTTCAACAGCATATTTAGAATCGCTTACATTGAATCCGTTGTTGTCAACAACTTTGTAAGAAACTTTGCCAGCGCTGATGTTTGGTTCTTGTGAAACTGTGGTTTCAAAACCAAATTCAGCATATGATTGATTTTCTTCAGCAGTAAGTGAAAGTTTTTCGCTGCCTGTGTAGAATGATTCAAGGCTTAAGCCGTCTTTTACAGTAAGTTTGTTTGGAGTGATTCCTGCGTTTTGTGTTTTCACAATTGGAAAAACTGACTTTGCTTCATCTCCGAAGCGGCTTTGTGAAAGCCAGTCGAAAATTGAAATAGTCAATGTGAATTCTTCTTTTTCTGCAACGTCAGTTCTTAAAACTGAACCGCCGTTCTCATCAGTAAGAGAAAGGACTTCAATCTTTTCACCATTTGCCAAAGTGTTTCCAGCTGCAAGGTCTGCTCTAACAGATCCATCAACTGTGATCTCAGCTTCAACAACTGCTTGTGAAGCGCCGCTATATTTTGGATCAAGTGCACGGAGAAGAGCGGTTACATATGAGTAAGAATTTTCTCTTGTCCAAACTGCATAAACGTCAATGTCTGATGCATTAAGAGGATTGAAAATTGCATAACTGAATGATCCGTCTGCTTGAAGTGTTGCGTACTCTTTTCCACCAAGAGTTCTAAATCCAGCAAGTTTGAAACCTTTTCTTGTGATAACTTCTGTCAAAGCTGAGAGGTTTGCTTCGCTGTCGTATTCTACTGTCACTTCAGTTGTTGCATTTTCAGCAACAGTTTCATATTCGCTGCTATATTTAAGAGTGATTTTGTATTCTTTTTCTTGATATTTTGTTTTTAATTTAAAGATTGTCGCATTATCTTTAAGATAGTTTTCTTTGCCAACAAAGGCGAAGAAGTTTTCTTCACTGAGAGTGAAGAGTGTGCTTTCTCCTTCTTCAATAAGGAAATCTCTTGTGCTTCCATCCCCATAAACAACAGTGAAACCTACGGCTTCGTAACCATTCTTTTGTTCACTTATGTATGATTGTTCAGCGCAAGAATAGCTGTTACTTTTTTTGTTGTATGAAATTTCTGAACCAAGTTTCACATCAAAAGATGATTTTGGAGTTTCTGAAATGTCAGCGTCAAGATCGATAACATATGAAAGTTTTTCGTCGAATGAAGGGGCAACATTGAATCTTTTTGTTTCTGCTGTTGTTCCATTTGCTTCTTGCCAGAAAGCTTCACTGTGGAAAGCTTCAAAGAATGAAATGCTTAAATTGTTGTTGACAAGAGAAACTCTTGCAATCCTGTCAATGTTTGTTACGCCATTTGAAGAAATTGTCCAAGAAGAAGCGATTGCGTATCCTGCTTTTCTAAGTTGTGAAACAATGTCTTCAACAACCGCGTTTGTAAGGTCATGACGATAGTCAATTGACTTAAAGATTGTTCCAAGTTCACCACCCCAAGAAGTTCCACCATCAGAAGTGTAAAGATCTGTTTTTTCGCCATCAGCAAGGTTGTGGGCGGCGGCTATGGTTATCTTTTTGCTTTCATAGATTGGCATAACAGAGATTGTCATGTCGCCGTTTACTGATGTCAAGAAATCAGAGGAAGCAATGTGTCTGATAAGTCCGTCGAACATTGTCTCGTTGTCATTGAGAAGAATAACAGTGCCGTTTTGGAGATACCATCCAGCAAAGCGGTATCCGTTATATTTTTGTGATAATTGATAAGTTGAAGTAACTAAATCTAAGCCATCTTGATTTGCGTTTAAAGCAACGCCCATGCTTCCTGCATTTTGAAGACCAGTTGAAGAGAAGAGATCTTCGCGTGATTTATCTGCCAAAAGAAGTTTTGCGTCATTTGCCACAAACTCTAAAGTGATGTCATGGAGAGTAAAGTCAGCGACAAAGATGATTTTTTCGCTTGAGTCAGCGTCACTGATTCCAAAAACATAATTTCCTGAATAAGCACCGCTTGTAAGATCAGGCGCTGTAAGAGCTTTGCCATTAGCTTTGATTGAGTTTAACTTGACAATCTTGCCAAGGCTTCCATTCATTGTGTAAGTGTAGTCAATTGTTTGACCGATATATGCATAAGTTTTTGATGAAGATGAAGTGAGGAATAATCCAGTCATTTCCGTGCCATCAATTGTTGAATTAAGTTCTACTTCATATTTAATAGCTTCAATTACATATTTAAGAGTTACAACATCAGTTGAAGACTGAGTAAGAGTGAATTTTGTTATTCCTCCGTCCAAGCTCTCAGTGTTAACGTTTGCGGTTTTTCCATCTCCGAAAGTGATTTCATAGCTTCCAGATTTGGTACTATCAAATTTATAGTAAAGATTGTTTTTGATGAAGAACACAACTCCGTCTGCTTGAACATTCACAAAAATAGTACCGTTTGTTGTGATTGCCCCATTTGGAGATGTTGAGAAGCCGATATAGTTGTTTTTATAGTCTTCATCTTCTTTAACTTCATTGTCAATACTGTCTGCGTCAAGAGTAACATTGATTGTGTATTGAACTGCTTTAACCTCGATGTTTACAGTCAAAAGAATGTTTCCATTTTCGTCAACGTTCTCTTCTATATAATAAGGAAGGTCGTCGCCAGCAACTTCTTTTCTTGAAACGATTGGCAAGAAGTGTCCATCGTCTGTTGTAAGTGCTTTCAACATAAGCTTGTTTGTTCTATAGAAATCTTGTCCTGCAACTTTGTCTGAAGAAGTCTCAAATGCAATTCCTTCTGGATGTGAGATTGATGGATTTGCAAAGAAATAATAAGTGTTTGCTGTTGCTGAATAATCAATTACATCGCCTGCCAAAATTGTGATTTTGTTGTTGGCAATGACTGCACCGTCAATTGTTTCAGTCATCGCTGTATAATCACCTGTTTTATTAAGAGTAATTTCAACTGCTTTTCTTTCAACAATGATGTTGACAACTGCATCATTCTTAACAATGTCATATACAGTTATTGTATACTCATTGAAAGCATTTCTTGAAACTGTATAACTTGGCTTTTGACGAGCATCGTCTGTCCAAGTGATATGTATGCCGGCTGACTCAACAACTTCGTTTGCAACAAAGCCAGGCTCAATCATTTTGATAGGTTCACTGTTTGTAGGAATTGAGAAGCCATCTTTAAGCGCAAGCACGAAAGTCATTGCTTTGTCTGTAGAGTGATTTTCGATTGTGTAAGTTGCAAAAGCTCCAGCAACTTCGCCTTCGCCTTGTGAGCCAAGGACAACATTATTTTCGTTTTCTTCAAGGCTTAATGATTTTGTAAGCACAAGTGGATTTACACTTGCTTTTGCCATATCATTTCCTGCTTGATCTGAAACACCAAGATTTAATTTTGCACCAATTTTAGTTGCAGCCCACTTTGCATAAACAACGAAGCCACCTTCTCTATCGTCGATATATTCTTCTGCCGCACTGATTTCAAGGTTTCGGTCAGTGAAAAGCCCTTCAAAAGTAAAGCCTGGTCTTGTTATATCAACTCTTTCAATAAAGTCCTTAACTTGAACGTCATAATATGGACCAGCAAAAGTTTGGATTCTGTTTTCTTCGCCGTCACCATAGCCGCGGTCTACAATAACACTTGTTGAAACTTCAGGCCATGTGATGTTTGAAACAAGTCCGTTTTCCCAAGACAACTCTGGGATATCAGCTTTATAGCCTTCTCTCAAAACATAAAGTGCACCGCCGTCAACCCTACGAGTAGGTTTTGAGTTATAGAAAAGTGCAGAGTTTTGATATGTGATTGAATTAGCACCAGCCAAAACTTCCAAGTTTTCATCGATGGCAACATTGATCATTTTGCAAGAGCCTGAAATGTCACTTGCTTTGAAATTGCCTTCTTCCATTCTGTAGATTCCAACATATCCGCTTTCTGTTACGCCAGAATAAGTAACTGAAGATTTTGCATCTTCTGCATTTGTGAAGTAAGCGCTTTCTCCATCGATTGTTCCACCGAAATAAATTGAACCGGTTGCAGCGCCGCTGATTGTTTTGATTTCTGATCTGTTTGTTCTAAGGTCATGGCAGTTTGTCACCTTTGCATTTTCAAGGTATCCAACAAGCACACCTGATTTATCTGAAGAAACGATTGCATCAACTCCGTCAACGTTAACGTTTGAGATCACTGCGCCAGCACCAACATTTCCAAAAAGACCATAAGCGCTGCCCTCTTCTCCAAGAGATTGGTCAGTCACCCAAATATTTTTGATTGTTACGAAGTTTCCGAAAAACTTACCTTTGAAAGGATTTGTTTTGGTTCCGATTGGAGTCCAAAGTTTTCCGCCAAGATTGATTTCATTTGCAGTTACATAAAATTCGCCATTTACATAATCACTTTCGCCATTTGAAACTTTGAGAGAAAGAAGTGCAAGATCTTCAAGACTTGTGATCTGGTATACACTTTTCCCATTGAAGTTGCCAGTGGTGAGATTTCTTGTTACGTCAGACTCGGCACTCCATGTTTCTGAAGTGCTGTTTGCCGAAGCCATAGCTTCCGAGCGAGACATAAAGTCTGCCAAAGTGACAGCGCCCGCTTCTTGGTTTTCTCCTTTTTTCAAAAATGAAGGTACAAAACAAAATGCTCCCGCCATAAGAAGCACCATTGCCAACCCACAAAAACATTTACTTAAGCGAACTTTCATAACCGATCTCCTTTTCACCCTTTTTTTTCATAAGGATAACTGCTTAATATACTAGTGTTATTATATAACAATTCTTTCGACAAAAGCAAGCAAAATTCCCTAAAATTAGTATAAAAATAATATGATTTTTAATTCTCAAAAAAATAAATAAAAAAATAATTTTTAATATATTTTTAGCGAAAAAAAATTAATTTAAAATTATTTAATGAAAATATTTATTTTTTTTAATATTTTTCGCATTTTTTACACAAAATATCAAAATTTATAGACTAAAACTGAGTATTGTATATTTTTTATTAACATTTGACTTTTTTTTGAATAGATGTTAAAATGTCTTAAAAAAAATGAGGTAGACATGAAAAATATTATTTTAACTGGCGATAGACCAACGGGAAATTTGCATATTGGACACTATGTTGGATCAGTGCGCACAAGACTTGCAATTCAAGAAAAAGGCGGATATGACAAATTTTATATTATGATTGCTGACACACAAGCGCTTACTGACAACTCAAAAAATGTTGACAAAGTGACGAACAATGTCATTCAAGTTGTGATTGATTATCTTTCAGCTGGCTTAGATCCAGACAAAGTTTGCATCTTTATTCAATCTCAAGTTCCAGAGCTTTTTGAAATCACATCATATTTTATGAATCTTGTCAGCGTTGCAAGGCTTAAAAGGAACCCAACAATTAAGGAAGAAATAAAACTTCGCGGTTTTGAAAACACCATTCCAGCAGGATTTTTATGTTATCCTATAAGCCAAGCGGCCGATATATTGGCATTTGGGGCAAATATTATCCCAGTTGGCGGCGATCAATTGCCAATGATCGAACAAACAAGAGAAATTGCAAATGTATTTAATTCAACTTATGGTGAAGTTTTCACCCTTCCAAACGCAGTTCTTCCAGACATTAAAGCATGCGAAAGACTGCCAGGCACTGACGGAAAGCTTAAGATGAGCAAATCTGTTGGAAACTGTATTTATTTAAAAGATGATGAAGCAACAGTAAAACAAAAAATTATGAGCGCATACACAGATCCAAATCATATCAAAGTTAGTGATCCAGGAAAAATTCAAGGAAATGTTGTATTCACATATCTTGACGCATTTTGCAAAGATGAACATTTCAAAAAATATCTTCCAGAATATAAAAACCTTGACGAGCTTAAAGCTCACTATAAAAAAGGCGGGCTTGGAGATGTCAAAGTTAAACTTTTCTTAAACAATATCATGCAAGAACTTCTCACTCCAATTCGAGAAAGAAGAAAAGAACTTGAAAAAAATATTGATAAAATATATGAAATGCTTTTTAAAAATGCTGCTATTGCATCAAAAGAAGCACAAAAAACTCTTGAAAATATGAAAAAAAATATGGGAATTAATTATAAAAAATTTATAGGGCAATAAAATGCCCTTTCTTATTTTTAAAATTAATTAAAAATCATTTTTTAATATTTTTTAATTAATTTTTCGAATTTTTTGCACATTTTTTAATTATTTTTCATATATTTATTTTTTTTATTATTTTTTAATAATATTAACACTTTCGAAAATTATGTATAAAATGATTTTAGGAGAGAAAATGTTATACATAATTTTAGAGGCATTTGCACTTGCATTTGCAATAAGCTTGGATACTCTCGTTGTCAGCATAGGATATGGAACAAGCAAAATAAAGATTCCTTTTGTCTCTGCCTTTATTATGTCTCTTTTTAATGTGATCGTACTTTCAATTTCAATCTTTATTGGCTCGCTTCTTGGCAATAAAATAAGCTCAAATGTATGTAGTATTATATCTTTTTGTCTTTTATTCTGCGTAGGTATTTTTAAGTTTTCAAGCGAAATGTTCAAAATTTGGCTGGAAAAACGAGCAAAAAAAGGACAAATCAAATTAAAAGTCTTTAATTTTAAGCTAATTTGTTCAGTGATCACTGACTCAACTTCTGCTGATATAAACAAAGATAAAAGGCTTTCTCCAAGAGAAGCCTTAACACTTGCTTTAATTTTATCTGTCGACTCGATCGGAGTTGGGCTTGGAATTGGACTAAACTCCGTTCGACTTGAAATCTTTGTTTTGTTTACTTTTTTGATTTCTCTGTTTTTTATTCCATTCGGCAGCTTTATTGGAAAAAAGCTATCAAACAAAGTCAATTTATCTTGGCTGAGCGGGATAATACTTATCGTATTGTCAATCTTTAAATTATTTTAGCTTATCACTCTGCCATTTTTGATATTAAAAATTTTTGCTTCTTTTTCATCAAAGTCAGTGCAGGTTATAATCGTCTGAGTCTTTGACGTAAAGTTTAAAAGTTTTTTACGTCTTGACTTATCAAGCTCACTAAACACATCGTCAAGAAGAAGAATCGGATATTCACCAATTCTGTTTTTGATTATTTCAAGCTCTGCAAGTTTAAGTGAAAGTGCAACTGTCCTTTGTTGACCTTGAGATCCAAAACTTTTGACTTCGACTCCATTTAAAAAGATGTCAATATCGTCTCTATGCACACCAATCGAAGTATACCCAAGTTTATAATCTTTTGAAAGATTTTTTTGCAAGGTTTTAAGCATTGTCGCTTGATAATTATCTTCACATTTAAGTCCATCATATTTGATTTCAAGTTTTTCTTGACCATCAGAAATGTATTCATGTGCTTTTGCTGCAAGCGGAGCAAGCTCTTCAATAAACTTCTGTCTTTCAAAAGCAATCTTTTCGCTGCAATCGCAAAGTGCCCTATCCCAAATGTCAATGGTTTGTTTAAGTGTTTCCAAATCTTTTGAGTTCTTTAAAAGTTTGTTTCTGTTGGATAAAATTTTGTCATACCTTCCAAGAAGATAGAAATATCTTTTGTTTGTCTGCGAAATGTCAATGTTCATAAAGCGTCTGCGCTCTTCTGGGCTTTCTTTGACAAGCTTAAGTTCATCTGGCGAAAAGAATACTGCATTTGCATGCCCCATAAGCTCACCTATTCTTCTTATCGATATGCCGTCAACCTTAATTGTTTTTTTTGCGGCCTTATCAAAAGTGATCTCAATGTCTACATCTCTGTACTTTCTTTCAAATTCGGCCTTTATTAAAGCTCTGTCTTGTCCCCAAAGGATAACTTCTTTATCTTTGCTTGTTTTAAAACTTCTTCCAATCACCGCATAAAAAATGCTTTCAAGAATATTTGTTTTCCCTTGTGCATTTTTGCCCAAAAGCACATTAAGTCCATCGGAAAACTCAAATTCTTGAGAAGAATAGTTCCTATAGTTCTTTAAAGTCAGTTTTTGCAGTTTCACAAAAGTATTTTATCACCTTTTTCATAAAAAAACAAACATTGCAAACAAAAAACGGCAATCCTGCCGCTTTTAAATTAAGTATTTCTATAAAACTTCCTTTCTATGAAAGAATGCCTCGTTCTTTCTTAATTTTTTCCATTCTCTCATTCAAACATTCTTTTACATATTTAGGTTGAAAATTAAATCTTTCGCTTTCACTAAAATAACTGAGATCCATATCCTTATCACTTCCACGATACTTATAATGAAATATATTTTGCATACTTTCAATAAGCTTTTTGTCTTCTGCAACAGGAATTGGATTTTCAGCAGTAAAATAAAGATTTTCTTCCATTTTTTCCAAATTTCCAAGGCTATAGTGTTCTAAAACATAAGGAACAAACCAATTGAAGTTTTCAAGGTTTAAATTATCCTTTGCTTGTTTTCTCAATAGGCAGATATTTTCTTTAAAAAAGTTTGTTATTACTTTTGCTGGAGAAAGTGGATAACCATTGAATTTCATGAT
>CAOKRZ010000036.1 GCA_948471335.1 uncultured Christensenella sp.
CTGTTATCAAAGTATAGACATAATGTTATAATAACCCCACATATTGCAGGGGGCTCAAAACAAGCATTGGATAGAATGCATTTGGAAATAGCAACACAAATTAAAAAGTGTCTAATTAATGATGATTATTTCAACTAACAAAAAAATCAGCTTTAAAAAGCTGATTTTTGTATTGAAAAGTCTATGAAAGTTCTCTCTCAATTTTTGCCACATTTTCTTCGGTGAGTGAAAAGTGTGTCTCTTTGATTTCATCTTCTGAAAGGTTAAGGCTTTCAAATTCTTCATGCGGTTCAGAAGAGCCGACGATTTTTATTTTTTTGTTATGAAGATAAATGTATGAGTTTAAATGATAACGCAAGGCTTTATAAACAGGGTGAGAAAAATCATCTGGCGTACAAAAGAGCATTCCAATAGGGTATGCTTCAAAGCACGAAGCTTTCGGATTTTCTGGGAAAAAGCTGATTGTAAGATGCTCAATATAATCAAATATGTTTGCAAAAGTTTGCTTACTGAGGTCGATATTTATAAGTCTTACAATAAGTTTGATATATTGGTCATATTCTGAAGGATTGCTCTTTCCATTTAAAGCGTTTTCAAAGCAAGATTGCAAAACCGAAAAATCAATTTGTGTGCTGAAAGTGAATGCTGCTGTTTTACCTCTTTTATTTATGTCGGAACTGCCTGTAAATTTTTCACGATCATCAAGTTTGCTTAAATCAGAGAAACTTTCAAAACTGAGCTGCATTCTTCTGTTAGCAAACCCCGCATTACAAATGTTTTGGCAAAGTCTGATGATTGTATCGTTTGACAAATTGTTGCAGCTGAAGCAGATGTATGGGCCTCCAAATCCTTTTTCTTCAATATGACCTTTGCAGCAAGCGTGGGTGTTGATATTGTTTTTCCACAAGAAAAGCAAAAGTTCTTTCAACTTTTCATCACCTTCGCAAAATTCATTTGCCCATGCGTTTTGTTCGTCAATGCTTAAGTCGGGCATATATTTATCAAGCGTATGCCCATTTTGATATCCCATAATATTTCCTCCTATAAAAATTGTAGCACAATTGCAGTTTTTAATTCAACGATTTTCTTTACAATATTTTAAAATTAAACTATAATGAAGTTGCAAAAATAAAGGAGCTTTAACGACTTTTTTACAAAAGATTTTAAAGAGAAAGAGCAAAGTTCTTAAAAGATGTAAAGACATAGAAATAGCTTATAGTGGAGGCAAAGGAAATGAAAAGCTTATATGAAGAAATTTTCAAACTAAAAACAACTCTAAGAGCGGGTTGGCTTGTGATGCAAGCGTCTGATAAGAAGTCAGGGGCTGGCAGAGTGGAGAGTGACGGAGAACATGCCTTTTCGATGGCTATTCTTGCACTAGAAATTATGAAGAAAGAAAAGTTGAAGCTTGATGAGCTGAAGGTGTTAAAAATGGTTTTGTACCACGAGATAGGCGAGATCGAGTTTGGGGATCACTGTGTTCGTTTGGAAAATATTTCAAGAGAAGAGAAGTTTGAAGCTGAGAATAAGTGCATCAAGCGTATATCTGAGGAATATGATATGCCTGAAATTTTGCAGTTGTGGCTTGAATTTGAAGAGAACAAAACCCCTGAAGCAAAGTTCGTTAAGGAGATGGATAAGCTTGATGCAATTTTGCAAAGCAAAATTTATTCGTCAATCAAAGGGGACGACGACGTATTTAATGAATTTTACAATAGTTACAAAACGCTTGCTGAAAAGTACAAAAAGTATATTCCAAATGGGAGGTAAGTCATGGCGACAAGCAAAGAATACAAAAATTATGTTGTGGATCAGCTTGATGCTGCGTGTGGAGAAATTACATGCAGGCCAATGATGGGAGAATTTCTCCTTTATTTCAGAGGGCTTTTGTTTGGGGGAATTTATGACGGCCGTGTGCTTGTTAAGATTGTTGAAACAAACAAGGGTTTCGGGTTAAAGGAAGAGATCCCTTACAAAGGTGCGAAGCCGATGTTTATGATTGAAGACCTTGAAGAGGCTATTCTTGTGAAAGAAATTGTGCATGCAATATGTCAAGGTTTGAAAAAATAGCAAAAAAGATAATTTATTTTGAATAAAAGTTTTTGGAAAATGTCACACTATCTTATATAAAATGGAGGGTGTGAATGAAATTTTTATTTGCGTTGATGGCAATTCCTGTTTTCTTATGTGCTCAAGCTGGGATTTTGCCAGATGTTTTTGGTGAGGCGGAAATGGTTAAGGTTTACAACAACGGTCAAGAAATCGTTATGAGCGAGGAGGCTCAAGAAAAATTTGACGAACTTTTTATTGAATCAATCTCTGGAAGCAGGCAAATGCCGGCGTTTGCAGTTGCAATCCACAAGTTGACTATGGAAGACTTCAAACAAGGTTATTGGGTTAAGTTTGATTATGGCAAGAAGATGAACGCAAGCGGAATGCCTTTTGATCAACTTCTTATTCATGTTCAAAAAGATGTCAGTGGGATCAATGTTATACGAGGCAACAACGGCAAGTTTGATGGCAGATGCTATTATCTTGACCTTGAAGAGAATCTCGACAAGATTTATGACTTTCTTGTAAATATTGAAGCTCTGCCAAGCGGCGAAATCAAATTTGAAGTTGAGAAGAGTGAAGAGCCAGAAGTTGAAATTGTTGAAGAGGAAGAAGATGATGACGATGAAGATTTGGAAGCGTCAAACATCCCTTCAGTCAACAAAGATAAAGACAATGAAAACAAAGTGATCCAACAAGATGTAAGCGAAAAAAGAGATGCAAAAGAAGCGCTCTTTGAGGCAGTTTCACAATTTAATGAAGAGGAATAAAACAGAATTGCGAAGCAATCTGTTTTTTTTCTTTCATATTTATTTGGTGGCAAAAATTTTTTATGATATAATTTGGATGCACAAATAAAAGGAGAAAAAATATGAGCAAAAAAGTTGAAGTTAAAGAGCTTGAACCATGGAAAGGTTTTAAAGGCGAAGATTGGAAAAATTCAATCAATGTCAGCGACTTTATTTTGAAAAACTATACAGAGTATAAAGGCGGGGACGAATTCCTTGCGCCAATTTCTGAAAAAACAAAGAAGGTTTGGGAGAAGATCGACAAGCTTCTTGCCCTTGAAAGAAAGAAGGGGCTTCTTGATGTTGAACTGAAAGCAGTTTCAGGAATCAACACTTTTAAAGCAGGATACATTGACAAGAAAAACGAAGTTGTTGTTGGTCTTCAAACTGACAAACCTCTCAAAAGAATTGTCAACCCATTTGGTGGAATCAGAACTGCAAAGCAAGCGCTTGAAGCATATGGCAAACATATGGACAAAAGACTTGAAGAGATCTTCACTTCTGGAACAAGAAAAACTCACAATGACGGTGTTTTTGACGCTTACACACCAGACATTCGCGCAGCACGCTCTGCTGGGCTTTTGACTGGTCTCCCTGACGCTTATGGAAGAGGAAGAATCATTGGCGACTATCGCCGTGTTGCACTTTATGGAATTGACAAACTTATCGAAGAGAAGAAAGCAGATCTTAACATGCCTTCTGTTCTTGATGTGTCAACTGAAGAAGGCATTCGTCACAGAGAAGAAATCTCTGAGCAGATCAGAGCTCTTGTCGCAATAAAAGAAATGGCAAAAGGTTATGGTTTTGACATTTCTCGTCCTGCAGTCAACGCAAAAGAAGCTGTGCAATGGCTTTACTTTGGCTACCTTGCATCAGTTAAGGAAAACAACGGCGCTGCAATGAGTCTTGGCAGAACTTCAACTTTCCTTGACATATATATTGAAAGAGATTTGAAAGCTGGCGTGCTTACTGAACTTGAAGCACAAGAGCTTATCGATCAATTCATTATCAAACTTCGTCTTGTTCGTCATCTTAGAACTCCTGACTATGACGAAATCTTTGCTGGCGATCCAACTTGGGTTACTGAAAGCATTGGCGGAATGGCTGACGATAAGAAAAGCCTTGTGACAAAGAACTCTTTCAGATATCTTCACACTCTCATCAACCTTGACTCATCTCCAGAGCCAAACCTTACTGTGCTTTGGTCAACAAAGTTGCCTGAAAAATTTAAGGCATACTGCGCAAAAATTTCAATTCTCACAGACTCAATTCAATATGAAAGCGATGATGTGATGAGACCAATGTATGGCAATGACTATGCAATTGCTTGCTGCGTTTCAGCAATGGGGCTAGGCAAACAAATGCAATTCTTTGGTGCGCGATGCAACCTTGCAAAATCACTTCTCTATTCAATCAATGAAGGTCACGACGAAAAGAGCGGCAAGCTTGTCGTAAAGGGCGTTGCAAAAATGCCAGGCAAAGTGCTTGACTATGAAAAGGTTAAAAAGGCATATTTTGCCACACTTGACAAAGTTGCAAAAACTTATGTTGACGCAATGAACATCATTCACTATATGCACGACAAGTATGCTTACGAAGCTGGACAAATGGCACTTCATGACACAAATGTTGAAAGACTTATGGCATTTGGTATGGCAGGACTTTCAGTTGCAGCCGACTCACTTTCTGCAATCAAGTTTGCAAAGGTAAGCCCAGTTCGCAACGAAAACGGAATCGCAGTTGATTTCAAAATCGAAGGCGACTATCCAAAATATGGCAATGACGACGACAGAGTTGACAGCATTGCTGTTGAAATTGTTGAGCATTTCATTGCAAGTCTTAGAAAGAACAAACTCTACCGCGGTGCAAAACACACTCTTTCAGCACTTACAATCACTTCAAATGTTATGTACGGAAAGAAGACAGGAAACACTCCTGACGGAAGAAAGGCTGGCACTCCATTCGCACCTGGCGCAAACCCAATGCATGGAAGAGACTGCTCTGGCGCACTTGCTTCACTCAACTCAGTTGCAAAAATCCCATATTGCAACTGCTGCGAAGACGGGGTTTCAAACACATTCTCAATTGTTCCACAAGCGCTTGGAAAAGATGAAAAGGGCAGAGTGAAAAACCTTGTTTCAATCATTGACGGCTACTTCAAACAAGGCGCTCAACACATCAACGTAAACGTGCTTAACCGCGAAAAACTTATCGACGCGATGAATAATCCTGAAAAATATCCAAACCTCACAATAAGAGTTTCTGGCTATGCCGTAAACTTCAACAAACTTTCACGCGCTCATCAAGAGGAAGTTATTTCAAGAACGTTCCACGAAGCAATCTAAGTGTTTTAAGCACTCTTAAAAATAAAACATATAGAGGTAAAATGATCAAAGGCAATATTTCAAGCATTGAGACAATGGGCTTAGTCGACGGACCGGGGATAAGGTTCGTCGTCTTTTTCCAAGGTTGCAGACTTCGTTGCAAATATTGCCACAACCCTGAAACATGGGCAAGGGCAAAAGGGACTTTATCTTTAACGCCAGGCGAGCTTGTTGCAAAGATTTGCAAATATTCAAACTATTTTGGCTCTGACGGCGGCGTCACTTTTTCGGGCGGTGAGCCACTTTTGCAACCTGAGTTTTTGCTTGAGACGCTTAAACTTTGCAAAGAGAAGGGTGTTCACACGTGCCTTGATACTGCTGGCGTAGGGCTTGGTGATTATGAGGAAATTCTACGTTATGTAGACCTTGTGATTTTGGATATCAAGGCTGTTGAAAATCAAGAATATCTCGACCTTGTTGGAATCGAAAACAAGACCTATCTACATTTTCTTTCCGTTTGCCAGAAGATGAAGAAAAAGATGTGGCTTAGGCAGGTTATTGTTCCAGGGATCAACGATGACGAAAAACATGCTCTGGCTTTAAAAGCCTTTGCAAAAAAGCTCAAAAACATTGAAAAGATTGAGCTTCTTCCATACAAAACCATTGGCAAACATAAATATGACGAACTGAAAATCAAATATCGTCTTGAAGGCGTGCCTGAAATGGATGAAGAAAAATGTAAAACTCTTGAGAAAATTATAAATGAATAAAACGAAGCAAAATCTGCTTCGTTTTTTATATTGTTTCTTTATAAACTAGTTTGATCGTGACTGTAAACCTATGCTCAAAGAAGTTGAAAGTGATGTAACCATCGTTTTGCGATCGTAGAATGATATTCCCAAATTCCGTTGTGTACGAAATGTTTTCTGCTGTGATTTGATAGATTGGATCTATAAGCGGTTTCTGATTTTCGCCATAAACCGTGAAGCTGAAAGTTGAATTTTCGGTGTAAAAGAGTGTCAGCCCATCACTCTCGCAATTTTGCATTGGCTTTAAATCAAACCTTAACTTGCTGCCCTCGACAATAACCATAACTTCTTTTTTTGTTGTCATTTCTCCGCTTGTTGCAATGATCGTCAGCTTTGTTTCGCCGATCGCAACACCTCTGATTGAATTGCCTTCAACCACAGCAATGCTGTCATCTTCAACAGAAAAAATGATGTCGCTGACTGGAAGATTGGCTTGATATCGAATGTCTTGGCTTTCGTTTATCGTCACCGTGATGTCACTGCAAGAAAGCGTAAGAGTGATGGGAGTTTTTTTTCTGGGCAACAAAAAAGCAAGCAGCAAAATAAGCACTGTCAGTGCCACAAAAACACAAATTATTGAAATCAAAATTTTCTTATCTTTCATTTGCAAATACTTATGCCATTATATTAAACGAAAAACGTCGAAAAAGCAATCATTTTGATTATTTTTGGACGTATTAAATTTCTAATCCGCATATATAATCCAGTGAAACTCCAAAATATTGGGCAATCATTATAACAGCGTCTATGTTAGGTATTCTTTTTCCAAGTTCCCAGTGTCCTATTGCTGCTGCAGAAATCTTATTTCCAAGTTCTTCAGCGAGTTGTTGCTGAGAAAGTCCCTTTTCAATTCTTAATGTTTTTAATCTTTCGCCAAAGCTCATGTTTACTCCTTTGTAAACATTTTACTACAAATGTTGTTAAAAAGCTTGACTAACTACAATTGTAGTTGATATAATATAACTACAAATGGAGTTGTGTATGAATAATAAAAATTTTAATTATGCTGCATTGGAAAAATATATGAAAAAAAATGCTTTAAGTAAAAAGGCGTTCTGCAAAATGTGTAATATTTCAATAAGTACGTTATACAGAATGCAGAAGGGCAGCGGAAAAATACGTGTTAGCAATATTTACAAGGTAGCAGTAAAAACACATATTAAAGTTGATGTGTTACTTTTTCTAAAAGCCCAATGATCAACAAAAAAACACCCAAGTGGGTGCAGTTTCTTGGTAGCAGCAACTGGGATCGAACCAGTGACCTCATGAGTATGAATCATGCGCTCTAGCCAGCTGAGCTATGCTGCCAAAGAGGGATGAACCTTAACGGTTCGCTTGTTATTATATCTTAATGCGAGACAAAAGTCAATAAAAAACAAAAAGTTTTTTGCATTGCTTCAAATTTTCTTATTTAACATTGTGCTTTCAACGTTTTAATTTTGGTAGACAATTTTTTATAAATATATTAAAATATAATCGTTAAGGAGTAAGTTATGTTAGTTGAACAAATCAAAAAATCAAATGTTGAAGCAATGAAAAATAAAGACACTGTTGCAAGAGGAATCTACAGCGTTCTTCTCAACAAAATTATGCTTGAAGAAATAAAGAAACGTGAAAAAGGCGAAGCGATCAGTGACGCAGACGTAAGCAACATTATGCAAAAAACAATCAAAGAGCTTTGCGAAGAGAAGGAAAACTATCTTAAAGTTTCAAACAATGAAGAGGCAGAGAAAATTGATAAACAGATAAAGATTATTGAAAAGTTTTTGCCTAAAATGATGAGCAAAGAAGAAATCGCAGCAGTTATCAATTCACTTGAAGACAAGTCGATCCCTTCTGTTATGAAACATTTCAAAATGAACTTTAATGGCAAGTGCGATATGCGACTTGTGCAAGAAGTGTTGAAGGGAATGTGATGAAGATTTTTGCAATAAGCGATTTGCACCTTTCAATCAACAACCCAAAACCAATGGATATCTTTGGGCCAGTTTGGGACAACTATGTTGACAAGATCTTTGCTGATTGGAAAGAGAAGGTTACTGAAGAAGACATCGTTTTGCTTGCGGGGGATTTTTCTTGGGCGATGAAACTTGAAGATGCGCTTGCTGATTTTGAAATGCTTAAAAATTTGCCAGGAAAGAAGATTATAATTCGCGGAAATCATGACTATTGGTGGAAAAGCATTTCCGCAGTGCGCAAAGCATTGCCAGGGGGTTTCTATGCCATTCAAAATGACGCGATTCGTTTTGACGGAGTTGTCATTTGTGGTACACGTGGCTGGCTTGTGCCAGATGGAGTTCAACCATTTTCAGCAGAGAATCAAAAGATCTTTGATCGCGAAGTTATTCGGCTTGAACTCACCTTAAAGTCTGCCAAGCTTTTGCAGCAAGAAGGTGACAAATTGATCTGCATGATGCACTATCCTCCAACAAACTATAAAAGAGAGGACAGCAAATTTACTGACTTAATAAAAGACTATCAAGTGGACGCCGTGGTTTATGGACATCTTCATGCAAAGAAAAAACAAATTCTTGCAAGTGACAGAGATGGCGTCAAATATTATCTCACTTCGTGCGACATGACTGGAAACAGACTGATAGAAATCTGTGAAATTTGATTTAATCGAAAAGAAACCGTATAAAAAAACTAGAAAAAGTCAATATGATTGACAAAAGACATTAATTATTGTAAACTTAAATGTACTTGGAGAAATTATGAA
>CAOKRZ010000037.1 GCA_948471335.1 uncultured Christensenella sp.
CCATGCCTTTCAAGGTCATTTCCACTTTCATCAATAAGGTCAAACATAAAAATATTATAACTTTTTTAAAAAAAATTATTTATTTCGCTTGCGTTTAGGCTTTTCTTGTGCTATACTCATTAAGAAAATTTCTAAAGGAGATAGATATGCCAAACATTAAATCAGCTAAGAAAAGAGTTTTAATCATTGAAAAGAAGACTGCCGAAAACAAGGCTATCAAGTCAAGAATTTCAACATATGCAAAGAAATTCAAAGCAGCTGTTGCAAATAAAGATGTTGCTCAAGGCGAAGAATTATACAAAAAAGTTGTTTCTCTTATGGACTCAGCAGCAAAAAGTAACGTAATCCACATCAACAGCGCAAACAGAAAGAAAGCTCGTTATGCAAAAATGCTCGAATCAATCAAAGAAGCAAAGTAAGTGGCATCGCCACTTTTTTTGTTACCCTGTTTTTATTTGTTGACTTTTATCCCCTCTATCTTCTATAATTTTAGGTATGAAAAAGAATAAAGATATTGGTTTTATACCCGCAGTTAAATTACTTTGGCACATTGCAAATAAAAAGGAGCGTTTTGTATTCTTTCTTCTTTTGCTTGGAAGCATTGTAAGAGCATGCTCTGAACTTACTGTCCCACTTGTTACCGCCTGCATTATACAAAAGCTTTCTGGCGAACCGGCTTCAATACTCGGATTGGTTTTCCCTGAGAATTTGTCAACTATCAGCTTAATAATCATTTGTTTTTCTATAACCTTTGCGTTGTATGCCCTTGGCACACTGATTAGGACTGGCGTAAAATACTTTTCAAGCAAAATAAGAATTAAGACAAATGTTAAAGCCGTCGAGTATTTATTGGCAAACCGAAAGAATTTTTCTTTTGAAATGACAAATGGCGAAGTAAGCTACATAGTTAAATCAGCATGTGACAATGTTGCGGCATTTATTGAAACAAGCATGATAAAAATTCTCTGCCCCGTTCTTACCGCAGCTTTCGCAGTTGTTTATATTGCCAGCATAAATCTATACTGTTTTTTGATAATGCTTGCAACAATCATTCTTCTTTTTTGCGCAATGCTCTACCGCGTGTATAAAGACAAAAAAGCTTTCAAAGCGCTTGAAAACATCAACGGGAACATAAACAACCATGTTTTGAATAATATCGAAAATTTGCCATTTGTCGCATTTTTCAAAGCAAAGGCGCTCGAAATAAAAATATCAAAAGAACTGAACAAAAAGTATTTCAAAGAAGATAAAAAACGTTTATGTGTTTATCTGATTTATTGGATGAGCGTTTATATTATTGAATTTTCTTGCATGATTGCCGTCCCTCTAATCATTTTGCAAGGTCCACTTTCTTCAGCCAAACAAGCCTCAATGCTTATCATTGTTATACCTTATATAGTCAATGTGTTGTCCTCGATTGAAAGTTTATCTTTCCTTATTGGAGAATGCCAACAACAAGCAATCAACATTTCACGTTTAACCTTAATAAAGGCAAACCCTGAAAATTTAATTTCTCAAAAAGAGAAAACAGAAATTTCTGAAATTAACAAAATTGAAATAAAAAACCTCAATTATGAAATCGGAACTTTCTCAAAAACATACCAAAATGTTTGTTTCTATAAAGGCAAGCTTAATTGCATCGCTGGTGAAAGCGGTGGCGGAAAAACAAGTTTAATTAATGCCCTGCTTGGACTTAAGGAATACAAAAGTGGTGAGATTATCATCAATGATGAAACAAAATTGCAATCTCTGTTTTTTGATAGTGACAAAATTTCATTATCTTTCCAAGGTGACAACTTCTTTGACAGAAGTGTTGTTGAAAACATAATGTATCCGGATATGCAATTGTCCGATAAAGCCGCTTCGCTGCTTAAAAAATTTGACCTGAAATATTTGCTTGAAAGAGAAGAAAGCGACAGCAAAAATTCTTTTAAAAACAACCTTTCAGGTGGAGAGAGAAAGCGCATATCAGTTATTCGCGCCATCAGCAAAGACGCGCAAGTTTACATTTTGGATGAGCCAACAAACGAACTTGATGAGAAAAATGTTAAGCATGTGATAAAAGAACTTGTCAAACTCAGCAAACAAGCAGTTGTCATTGTCATTTCACACGATAAGCGACTTTTGGAACAAAGTGAAAACATTATAATAATTTAAAAATTGACACAAGGTTTAAAAATCCACCCTTTTTAAGTGGATTTTTTGTTTTGCCTATTGCAATCGGCTAAATTACGTGCTATTATATAACCAAGTGGAGTTGATATGAAAAAACAAAGTGAAAGACAAGAATTTAATAAAAAGCAATGGGAGATGACCGCAAAAGGCATCAGAGAAGGAACCATCGTGCCTTACACAGACACAATGATTGACAGACTTCGTCCATTCAGTTTTGGTGGACTTCCACTTCAAATCCTTTTGTGCATTGACGAAATGTGCAATGGCAAATGCTATGACAGGTCAAAAATTATGTCACTTGCTTTCGATGATTGTCGCATCATTCATGCAGATGTTGAGTCTTTGCGGGTAAATTCAAAATTCCCTGAACATTCATATCTTGAAGTTGACAATTTTGAAGGCACTGGCGAAACTTACGTGGTTGACACTTCTGTCGGACTATGTTATAAAAAATCAACCTATGAAGAAATGGAAAAACCAAAAGTAAATCAAATGTTTTCAAAACAAGATGCATTAAATGACTTTGACGTTCAACAAATCTTGGCATCAGATTTTGAACAAGAAAAATATTCTCTTGTCCTCACCCTGCCAGCGATTGAAGCTGCAATTCGAAATTCTAAAAAATTTACAACCTGCATATATCAAAACTATCTTCTAGAAGAAATTGAAAAACTCAAGAAAGCAATAAATTTTGATGCTATGGCTATTGAAGAAGAAGAGAATATGAAGCTTTTCATAGAAGACCCAAAGAAGCTTGATGAAAAATTCAAAATCAAACGCGACAAATATGGCAACGAGATTTCAAGAGACGGCGTCCCAAATGATTTCTACCATAAAGCATTGTCAAAAAGCTATGGAAATTGGGACGAAAAAGCAAAGCAAGAATTTGCAGAACACGCAAGAGCTTCTCATACAAAATGGACGCAAAACATTGTTGAACGCGCTTCAAAAAGACTTGAAGAAATCAAGGAAAATCCAACACAAAACATTTATAGTTAACAAAAAACCTTCACAAATTGTGAAGGCTTTATTTTTTTATGGAAGTTTTATTCCAAGAACTTCATCAGAACGTTTTTCAAAATCTTCGTCTGTGTAAATTTCTCCTCTAATTGTTTTTGGGTCTCTCGTAAGCCTATTTCTAGCGTTCGCTTCAACAGTTTCTTTTGTTATTTTAAAGCATTGATAGTCAGTATCAACAATCTCCAATCTTCTTTTCAAACTTTCTTCAATATATTTTTCTTTCTCTGCGTCAGTGTAAACCTTGCCCATGTTTATACGAGCATTTCCTCTTACCTGACCTTTGCTTGCGGCAACAACTTCGTCTGTGATTTTTATAATTTTAAAATCTTCAAACAAAACATCTTTTTTTTCGTTCATATGCTTACCTTTTAATATTTAAGTTCAATAAGACCGAACTTATTGTCTCTGCGGCGATATATGATGTTGATCTTGCCAGTTTTTGCATTAAGGAAAGCATAGAAGTCATGGCCAAGACGTTCGATGGCAAGTCTTGCGTCATCAATAAGGATTGGTTCAAGCTCAAAGCTTTTCTTCTTGAAAACTTTTGGAAGTTCTTCTGGTTCTTCACTCAAAAACTCATAAGGCACAGTCACCATTTCTTTCACTGCCCTAGATTTTCTTTTATCCTTAAGTTTTTCTCTTGAGCGAACGATTTGAGTTTCAAGTTTTGGAAGCGCATAGTCAATGTTTGCAAACATGTTGTCGCTTACAACTTCACTGCGATACAAAAGCGCATCAGTCTTAACTGTGATTTCAAGCTTTTCTTGTTTGCCGTTTTTTGAAAGAATAACTTTTGCTGAAGCAGCGTTTGTGAAATACTTATCAAGCTTTGCAAGTTTTTCTTCAATGATTTTTTTAAGTTTTGCACTTGCCTTATATTCGTTTCTTTCTGTGATTTGAATTTTCATAATGTTTCCCTCCCTTTTATATTTTCATTGTAGCATTTTTTCACTTTTTCTCCAAACATTTTAAGGTTTTAATTAGAAAAAGTCAAAATTCCTTCCTCTACGTCAATGATAATCTGTCCTTCGTTTTTAAGCTGACCAAGAAGGATTTTTTCTGCGATCTGATCTTCAATTTCTTGCTGAATAAATCTTTTCAGCGGTCTTGCGCCATATTCTGTGTTTGAGCCGTTTTCAACAACATACTCAAGTGCATCTTCAGTGATTTTGAGAGACAGATTTTTCTCTTTCAAACGTTTGTTGATGTTTGAAATAAGGATCTTTGCAATCTTGACAAGGTCTGATTGAGTGAGATTATCAAATATGCAAACAACATCAATTCGGTTGATAAACTCTGGTTTGAACTTGCGTTTTAAAGCGTTCATATAGATATCTTTTGGTGCAACTTCTTCGTCCTCTTCGCCACCAAAGCCTAGCGACTTTCGATGCTCCTTCACTTCATTTGCACCAAGGTTGCTTGTCATGATTATAATGGTGTTTTTGAAGCTTACCGTTCTTCCTTGCCCGTCAGTCAAGCGCCCGTCATCAAGGATTTGAAGAAGTGCGTTGAAGATATCAGGATGCGCCTTTTCAATTTCGTCGAAAAGCACAACGCTGTATGGTCTGCGTCTGACAGCTTCAGTCAGCTGACCGCCTTCGTCATAGCCAACATAGCCTGGAGGCGAGCCAATAAGTTTTGAGACAGAGTGCGACTCCATATATTCACTCATATCAATTCTGACAATGTTGTTTTCGTCGTCAAACATAGCCTCGGCAATTGCCTTTGAAAGTTCAGTTTTACCCACACCTGTTTGCCCCATGAAAAGGAAAGATCCAATCGGTCTTTTGCCGTCTTGGAGGCCAACGCGAGAACGCCTTATCGCTTTTGCAACAGCGTCAACCGCTTCATTTTGACCAACAACGCGTTTATGCAAAATCTCTTCAAGGTGAATGAGTTTTTCTTTCTCGCTTTCAGTTATTCGCGTCACAGGAATGCCTGTCCATTTTGCAACAACGGCTGCAATTTCGTTTGCCCCGATTGCAACTATTGCAGACTTTTCACGTTTAACATCAAACTTCTCACTTTTCTTTTTAAGGTCGTTTTCAAGGTTTATAATCTCCGACTGAAGACGTGCTGCTTTTTCATAGTTTCGTTGAAGTGAAGCTTCGTCTCGGCTGGCAGAAAGCCCCTTAATTTTCTCTTCTAAAGCACGGACTTCTTGAGGCTTTACGGTGTAGTTAACCTTAGCTTTACTGCTCGCCTCATCAATAAGGTCAATCGCCTTGTCTGGAAGGCTTCTATCCATGATATATCTGTCAGAAAGCACAGCCGCCGCCTCAATTGCCTCATCTGTGATTGTGATTTTATGGAAGGCCTCATAGCTGTCCTTAAGCCCTTTCAATATCTGAATTGTTTGTTCGACTGAAGGCGGATTAACCATGATAGGTTGAAATCTGCGTTCAAGCGCCTTATCTTTTTCAATAAATTTTTTGTATTCATCAGTTGTTGTTGCACCGATTGTTTGAAGTTCTCCTCGTGCAAGATATGGCTTAAGCATATCAGCTGGCGAAGTCTCACCTTTTTCACTTCCCGCTTGGGCAAGAGTATGAATTTCATCAATAAACACAATGATGTTTTTGCTTTCAATAATGGTTTCAATGGCGGCTTTAAGTTTCTCTTCCATTGCTCCGCGATATTTTGTGCCAGCCATAAGCCCGCCTATCTCAAGAGAATAAACGATTTTGTCTTTAAGTATTTCAGGCACATCACCGCTTACAATTGCCTGCGCAAGCCCTTCAACAACTGCTGTTTTCCCAACCCCTGCTTCGCCAATAAGCACAGGGTTGTTTTTTGTTTTACGGCAAAGAATTTCAACCACGCGCTGAATTTCGTCTTCTCTGCCAATAACAGGGTCAAGTTTGTGTTCTTTGGCTTTAAGTGTGATGTCAGTGCCCATTTCAAGCAGTTTTTCTGGAAGAAGGCTTGCCGACTGTTTTTTTGTCCCCTCTTCTTTCTCTTCGTTTTGAGTTTTGTCCGCTTGAAGAGCGCGAATTGTCTTCCCTCTAAGCATATCAATATCAACATCAAACTGGTTTTGAAGGATGCGATAAGCCACGCTTCCGCTGCTTGAAAGAAGGGCAAGAAGAAGATGCTCGGTGCCAAGGAATGAATGGTTCATTTGAAGAGCAATTTGCTGCGCTGTTTTGAAAAGGTCCTTGGTCCTTGGAGTAAGCTCAACTTCCGTGCCAAAGAGGATGTCTTCTGGCGCATTATCTTCAAAAAACTGAAAAAGCGCTGGCTCTGTGACACCATCTTCTGCAAGAAGCTTGCTTGCAAGGCAATCTTTCACGCTTGCAAGACCATAAAGAATATGCTCACTCCCCACAAGATTGCTGCCAAAACGCAAAGCAAATTTGCTTGCATTTTTGATGACTTTTTCAATGTTGTCTGAAAATGTTCCGCTTTGATAGTTCATACAAATCTACCTCCTGCTTACTATGTTTTTAACTTTACTTGTAATATACTCTGCTCTCACGCGCTTTTCCTCTATTTTAGCGAAATTTTCGTTAACATCAGCGAAGTTAAAAATCTCAAGCAAATACGCCGAGCCGCACTCATGATACAATTTCAAGTATGCTTTTTCATCGAGTATTTCCATTTTCCCAATTTCGCATACAAGTTTCAGCTTTGAAAGCAGTTCCATACACTCTTTTTCTTCAAGCATATGAGCGCTAGTTAAAATCGCATAAGCGCGCTGACCATCATCAAGAACTTTATCACGCTCTGAAATCAAAAGTCTTTCAATCAATATTTTCTCATTTTTGCAAACGTTATAAATAAATTCCATAACTTTATCTATGATTTCTTCTTCACTAAGTCCCAAAGAGCCTTGATTTGAAATCTGATAAAAACTACCAATTGCGCCACTTCCTTCGCCATAGATGCCACGGACTGTAAGCCCAGAGCGCCCTGCCTCGTCAATAAGATCGCCAATCTTGCCATAGAACTCATGCGCTGGCAAAAACAGCATAACGGAAGCACGCATACCTGTGCCAAGGTTTGACGGGCTTGCCGTGATAAATCCAAGTTCTTCATCAAATGCAATGTCAAGATTTTTGATAATGTCATTGTCAATTTTTCTTATATATCTATAGGCTTTAAGGAGGTTAAACCCAGGGAAAATGCACTGCTCACGAATGTGATCTTCTTCGTTCAGCATAACGATAACGCTTTCATCTTCGCTTATAGCAACGCTTGAAATGTCTTTATTTTCAATAAGTTCACGGCTTATAAGATGCTGCTCAAAAAGCGCTTCGCATTCGTTTAAAGATAAGTCTTTAAGTGACATAAAATTGAAAAGGTCATACTTTTCCAAAATTTTACGAACTTCACATGCAATGAAATTTGCGTCTTCACTGTTTTGTTTGGTGTAAAATTTAAAGCCCGATACATTCCTTGCAAGCCTTATGCGAGAGGAAATTGCGATGCTAGCGAATTCTTCCATTTCCCCTCCTTCCCTTGTGTTTTTTGCCATTATAAAGACCTTTGACGGCATTTTTGAGCTCTTCAATTTCTTGATAGCAATGCTCGCAGCCAACAAATCCTGTCTGCAAAATCTCCTTATAGCTTGTGTGACAATATGGACAAGTGTTCATTTAAGTTATTCCTTTTCGATTCCTTTCATTGTGAGTGAAATTCTCTTCTTTGCAACATCAACTGAAAGCACTTTGACTTCCACGCGGTCGCCAACTTTAAGCGCTTCAGATGGATGCTTAATAAATGAATCTGAAATCTGTGAAATATGCACAAGTCCGTCTTGATGCACGCCGATATCGACAAACGCACCAAAGTCAACAACGTTGCGGACAGTGCCCAAAATAATCATTCCTTCCTTTAAGTCTTCAAGTGAAAGAAGGTCACTTCTAAGCACAGGTTTTGGCATACTTTCGCGGATGTCGCGACCTGGTTTTAAAAGTTCTTTAACGATATCTTCAAGAGTTGGCACACCAATACCGCACTCTTTTGCAACCTTATCTTGTCCCATTGCATTGACAAGATTTGGAAGCTCTGCAAGATTGCCACTCTTTACATCGCTTTCACTAAGTTTAAAAAGTGAAAGAAGTTTTCTTGTTGCGTCATAGCTTTCTGGGTGAACTGATGTGTTGTCAAGGATTTCATCCCCTCCAGCCACGCGCAAGAAACCTGCGCACTGCTCATAAGCTTTTGGTCCAAGTTTAGACACTTCCAAAAGCTCTTGCCTATTCTTAATTCCCTTGTTTTTCGCCCTGAATGCAACGATATTTTTTGCGATTGACATGTTGAGCCCTGAAACGTATGAAAGAAGGCTTGGAGATGCTGTGTTAAGGTCAACTCCAACACTGTTTACACAGTCTTCAACCACGCCAGAAAGCACTTCTGTAAGGCGATTTTGAGGCATATCGTGCTGATATTGTCCAACGCCGATTGATTTCACGTCAATCTTGATAA